>NZ_DKLH01000023.1:32046-66608 GCF_002455685.1 Sphingobacterium sp. UBA6645 | reverse complement strand
TATAAATATAATAAAGAAATTAATCTATTCTATTTTTATTATTGTCGTACTAGGGTCTTGTTCTAAAAATGAAAATCACATTGACAGCAAATCTCAAATACTAGGAGAATGGGATTTAATTTACGCTGCGCCGATTTTACATTTGAAGAAGAAGTCATTCAATTTTGGAAAATCAGAGCTAGCGATTACTGGGATAAGATTGGATACGAAATGGGGTGGAGCTATTACAGCCTGGGATGATGAGGCTACAGTAAAATTTAAGTATTCGTTATCTGAAGATAACAAAACATTGACGATAATATACGAAGGTAATGCTATTTTGGATTTTGATATTTTAAAGTTAGATGAGACAACATTGATGATTCAATCAAGATTCGGAGAACAAGAACCGTATCCCCTTCATTTTATGAGACCCAAATAACCTGCCAACAGACCACCGAGCGGAATAAAGAAAGTGCTGTAGCATTGATTAAGGAAATGTAGGATATAAGATTATGGGAAAACAGAAATACTGTAAATACCTAGTCGTGCTTGATAGCTACACAATCGAAGTATCTGTAAATGGTTTGGGGCGAATAGCTATTGGTAAAATAGATTAAAAAATTATATGCAGGTTTTCGGACCTGCTTTTTTCTTAATCCGCTTCTCCAATCTTCGGGAATTATCCTATCCTAAAAACGTGTAAAGCACTAGGAAAATCGAAAAAACATTTATGATATATCCAGTTACCCTCAACGTTTTATCATCCCTTCTCGATAAGATTATCCCAACTGACATTAAGCATAACGCTAAAATTACGTTTAACATGGTTAAGTTTTTAGTTAGTTAGCCGAAAGTTCAAGAGGCATTAAGAAAGTAGAAAATGGGAGCTAGTATCGAGAGGATCTAACACGATTATTACTATAATCCCAAATCCAATATGCTATAGCCCCAAGGAGGTTAAATACTAGAAATGCAACAATCCACAACAATTTCTCATTTGCATTAATATTCCTTGATACAACTAACCTGTAAAAAGAGTATAGGTAAAAAATTGTTGGAATCAACATCGACAATAAGATGACTTCCTGTATTCCAATATTTAAAAATAGCAGATTCATAAAGTTAGTTTATAATCAAATGTAGCAATAACAATTAGAAATAAGAACAATATATTAAATAGTAGGGAATAAAAAATTGGAAACCAAGTTTAGTTGAACGAAAGCATACTTAAGGTTTTAGTAGTTATAACCGAAAACGTGGTGTTAGAGGGTTATGCCCATTGATAGATTTAGCTAAACTTCAACCCATCCCTTTGTCAGAAGAGGTGATGTTGGAGTGTGGGTTTGCCGATTAAATTGGTACTAGGTATTTCACTTGTAAAAAAAGCAAGTTTTACAATCAACTTGGACGGACATATTGGTTACAGGTCCTGTATTTGGTCGAATGAAAAGATCAAATACCTACATCAACTACAGAATATTTATTTGAAATAAGTAAAGTCCTTGATTAGTGCTGCTTGTCTCAAATAATATGATTAGAAATCTTGTATTCCGCCATCTACTGGAATCGAATTGAGCTGCAAATGTCGTGCATCAGGGCTCATAAGAAAAGGTTTAAAATTAGATTTGATATGCATATACATCTTTGCTATTTCAGTTATCGTAAGACTCGAAGCGTTTTTGAGATTAAACGAACCATAATAACAAGTTCCGTCACTTTTTAACCAATAATGAAATCTGATCCAATCGTTATTAGCTTTTAATTGGCTAATTCTGGAAGCTGAAAGAGTCTCTTTTGCATATTTAAACCAACCATCGTCACGGTTGACTATTATCCCTTCGATTAATATTTCAGTTGGAATACCATTTACTGTTATAGGATTATCAGGTTGAAGAACCAGATCTCTTGGTATTACGACAGTATCCGTGTTATTTGCTATCTTATCTACCTTATACACTACCCCATTTACGTTAAATACCCCAACTTGCAGCGATTGAGCGGAACCGATTTTGCAAAAGAGTATTATAAGAAAACAAACAGAAAGTATAAATCTCTTTTCTCGCATATAACTAATATAACTTTTAATCGTTGAGAAGTCGACTAAACTATGATGAAAAATTATGTCTTTAGCTCCACGTTAATTCCAAAACGGCATTTGTCTTGTCGCGCCTCTTGAATTTGATCTTGCCTAATTTTTGTTTTAATTGCTCGATATCTATATAATCCAAAGGACATAACAGGTTATTATCTATCTGTATTAAATTCTTCTTACAATTCCCTCCGACCCTTACAACTACCAAATAAGCTATAAAACAAGTGCTTTCGTGAAAAAGTGTGTGAAGTGGTTACTTCCCGATACAAAACTTACTAAATATATTCTCCAGCAAATCGTCCGTAGTAACCGTCCCGGTAATCTCACCCAAATGATGTAGCGCTTGCCTTATATCCATCGCTAGGAAATCCGATGTAATCGGATTATCAATCCCGAACAACACCTTCTCCAGAGCCTCTCGAGTATGCTGCAAAGCTTCCAGATGACGAATATTCGTCACAATCGTATCATCCGTATTAATCTGCGACAGATTCACCTGATTCAGCAACTCGTCTTTCAGCCCTTCGATACCCTGCTGTTGTTTTGCGGAAATATAAATTGGGTTTAGCACTGCATATTCAGCGCGTTGATCTTCGGAGAGAAGATCGCTTTTATTAATAATCGTCACAAATGGAATATTGAGAACTTCCACTTCCTTAATCTGCTGCTGTACGGCAGCAATATGATCCTGCGTAGGGTCAAAAAGATAGATAATCAAGCGTGCCTGCTTCATCTTCTCCATTGTCCGCTCCACTCCTTTCGCTTCAATCACATCTTCCGTCTGGCGAATCCCGGCCGTATCTATAAAACGGAAAGTAACGCCATGTATATTGATCTCATCTTCAATCGTATCACGTGTCGTACCAGCAATATCCGATACAATAGCACGTTCCTCATTCAATAAAGCATTCAACAGTGTCGATTTCCCCACATTTGGCTTTCCAGCAATAACCACCGGCACACCGTTCTTCAACACATTCCCCTGCTCAAACGATTGAATCAAACGCCCGATCACCTGATAGATCTTCTCGATCAGAATCCGCAATTGATCGCGATTAGCGAACTCCACATCCTCTTCCGCGAAATCCAATTCCAGCTCGATCAAAGACGCAAAGTGCACCAGATCCTCACGCAGCTGCTTCAACTGATTTGAGAAACCACCACGCATCTGCTGCATAGCAATCTGATGCGATGCTGCAGAATTCGAAGCAATCAGATCCGCCACTGCTTCCGCCTGCGACAAATCCAATCCGCCATTCAAGAAAGCACGAAGAGTAAACTCCCCCGCCTTCGCCGCCCTCGCCCCTTTCTTCATCAGCAACGTCAAGATACGCTCGATAATATACTTCGAGTTATGCGTAGAAATCTCCACAACATTCTCCTTCGTATACGAGTGTGGCGCAATAAATAAAGAAACAAGAACCTCATCAATCACCTGATCCCCATCACGAATAGTTCCAAAGTGGATCGTATGCGAAGCCTGCTTGCTCAAATCCTTCCCCTTAAAAACAGAGTCCGTAATAGCCACTGCCTCCGGACCCGACAAACGAATCACAGCAATAGCACCATTAACCCCTGGAGAAGTCGCCAGCGCGACAATTGTATCTTGAGAATGCGTAAATGACATGGGGGCAAAGATAGCAAATTAGATTTTAGATATTAGATTTGAGACATTAGAGTCTTTGAACTGACAAAGGAAGGAAAAGTTTGCATTGAACCAAGAAAGGAAGGAAAAGTTTGTATTGAAGCAGGAAAGGAAGCGAAGATTTGTCTTGAACCAGGAAAGGAAGGATTTAGGGAGAAACAGGATCCTACTCATCTTATCCTCCTTTCTTCGTCCAGACTAGATGTTAGATATCAGACATAAGATGATATACCTGATCTTATCCATCCCTAAATCCTTCCTTTCCTGGTTCAAGACAAACTCATTTTCTGTCTATCCCAATCGTTCAAACTCAAATAACCTAACGTCTAAAATCTTACGTCTAAAATCTAATGTCTCAGATCTAATATCTAAAAACAACCCTATTAGCAACCTCAATCTCATCCGAGACAATCGTATGCGGCATTCCCGCATAAATCTTTTCAGTTACTTCGGCGCCCATTTCTTCCAGCAGCTTTGTACTTTCTTGCACACGGCTTACGGGGACATGGAAGTCGGGGTCGCTGGTTCCGATAAAGATTGGTGTTCCGGCGAAATCTCCTTGGTAGTTCTCCTTATAGATTTCATCGCCGATCAGGCCACCGGTGAAGGCTACAGCTCCGCCGTAACGTTGAGCATTGCGTGCTACATACTCTAGGGTCAAACAGGCGCCTTGCGAGAAGCCTAGGAAATAGATGTTCTCCGCTCGTATACCCTGAGCTTCCGCTTCCTTAACCGTTTCGGCCACCAACGCCAAAGCTGAATCCAGATAAGGCTGATTCGAAGCAACCTCCGCCATAAAAGAATGCGGATACCAAGTATGGTTTGTCGCTTGTGGTGCCAACAACAGGTAATCCGCGACGTTCAGATGCTCGGCAAGGGATAAAATATCCTGTGCCGAACCTCCTCTACCATGTAGCATTATCAAAGCTTTCTTTGCATTGCTAGTATTCCCTGCCTGTAATATATTTCTTTGATGCATATCGTTTTCCTTTTCTAATTATCCTTCCAATTGTGGCAATACTTTTTCGATCTCTGTGCGGCTGCCTTCATATTGTCTAGGCAATTTCAACGCAGATCCTAAAGAATCTAGCGGCTCATCTACATCAAAGCCCGGATTCTCTGTCGCAATTTCAAATAACACACCTCCTGGTTCGCGGAAATAAAGCGAATGGAAGTAGTCACGGTCAATCTGCGGAGTTATTTGTAAGCCGGCTCTCATGATTCTTTCACGCAACTCCAATTGATCCTCATCGTTCTTAACGCGAAAAGCAATATGATGATTGGTCCCGGCCGTATTGATTGCCCGGCCAGCATTCGGATCAATCAAAATATCAATGATATTTGCGGAATCTACCGTGTCTGTAGCAAAGCGATAGCGATTGCCCTCTTCAGCCACTTGCTGATAACCCAATAAATCAGTTAAGACCTTTGCTGTTGGTTCCAGTTCTCTCAAAGTTAAAGTCGTATTATGAAAGCCTTTGCTTGCTACCTCCTGTGTCACTTCCTTCGTGGTCCAGCCCGTTCTCGTGTCGCCAGCTTTTGGAACTACTAAGGATAAATTCAATCCATCCGGATCTAAGAATGGATAGTATAATTCACCGAAACGCTCAACAACCTCTCCTGTCAACACATTGTTTTCACCGAAACGTTCAGTCCAAAAGTCCAAACTGCCTTCAGGAACAGAATATGCAATCTCTGTCGCCATACCAACCCCATTGCGACCGCGTCCGATACCCTCCCAAGGGAAAAAGGTCAGTATGGTTCCTGCTGAACCCTTCTCATCTCCATAGTAAAAATGATAGGTGCCGGGATCATCAAAATTGACGGTTTTTTTCACCATCCTTAAACCCAATACCTTGGTATAAAAATCATAATTACGCTGCGCAAGATTTGCGATAGCCGTGATGTGATGTAACCCTAATACTTTATTTTCCATGATAACTCCTTTTCTATTTAAACAACTTATTATTCTATTGTTGTGATTTGTTATACAAAAATGCGCAGAATTGCGAACCTGTAAATTGATGTATGATAAGAAGTAATCCTAGCCAACGTCGGCAGCAATACTCTACTCAACATACTACTTAGCTACTAAATGCGATTACATTCGGTATTATTATTAATAAAATTAACTTTAGGTTAATTATATTTGATTAACCCTGAAACCCACCTATCGGGGTTGGAGCCAATTATAGATAACCAAGAAAAATGAAACAGCAAATCTTTACATTGCTGGGCTCCATCTTTTTCCTGTATTCAGGACAGGCGAATGCCCAACCAAATGAGACTTCTCCATTCAGGGAATCCTATCAAATGACCTTTGTCGATGATACGAACAAAATTATCCAGCCGCTAAGAAAATCTTACCATCGACCATTTGAAATAGCGCCATGATAGCCTCCTTGTTCAAGAAGATCTTAATTGCAATAATGCTGTTCTTATCCAAACAAATCACTGCACAAACCGAAAATATAGACGGCTATATCCTTTCGGACGGTAAACCTATACCCTCGGTTTATATAAGGCTTACCTCAGGCTCTAAGGTACTTGCTTATAGCAATAGCGACAATAGCGGTTATTTTATTATCAAAATTCCAGAAAACATCAATATAAGTCAGCTTCATTTGGAAACTAGCCACTTATCTTTTCAACCGACTAAAACACGGCTATCGGAAGATAAGACAACGTATAAATTTATCCTCCAACCTAAATCTACCGAAATTCAAGCCCTGGATATCAAACGATCGCAAAGGTTAAGAGCGAATGGCGATACTTTGGTATTTAAAGTTGATTCATTTGCCAGAAATGAAGATCGTACGATCGAAGATGTTCTGGCACGTATGCCCGGCATGCATGTGGCAGAGTCTGGGAAAATAAGCTTTAATGGAAAGGAGATTACCGCCATCTATCTCGATGGAAGCAACCTGTTAGACGAAAAGTATGAATTCGGAAGCAAGACCATCCCCAATAAAATTATTGAAAATATCGAAGTGTTACAACGTCACATACACCACAAAGTGCTTCAAGACAATACATTGAGCGATGATATCGCCATCAACCTGGTGTTAAAAGACGAGGCGACCCTAAAAGTCATGGGACGCTCAACTCTGGGTTTAGGCCTTCCCGAACAATATGATCTGGAACTGTCAGCAATGCTTTTAAACAAGAATATTAAAAGCCTAAATGGTATACATGGAAATAATTTGGGAAAAGACCTATCCAGCATGTTTATCGGCCATACAGATTTTAAGCGAAATAGCCGAATCGTAGATCCATTACCAAAAAATCTGCTGCGACAAGAGACCATTACCTCGGCAACGGGACATCCTTATATCAACAACACCGCGAAAAGTCGATTTCTAGCGTCAAACAATTATTTCCGAATACGCCAGAACGGATCACTACGGCTTATAGCACAACAACATTTGGGGCGAAGAGAGCCCTTAGTATTTTCATATAATGATAACTTCGCAAGCCTAGACAGCATCCGCTTTATAGAAGACCCAAACAGCACGCCGGTGCTACGAGGAACTGTATTGGCAGCGCAATTCGAAATCAACAGCCCCACTTACTTTCTCAGCAACAATGCCTATATGGAGATTGACCGAAGGAAGGAAACTTCGGATCTGCTAGGAAATTCAATGCAATTGAACCATCCATATCGACATAAGCTCCTACAATGGAGCAATCATTTCCGTTACAGCCCAAAACTAAAAAACGGAGACATTGTCGATATACAATGGACTATAGAACATAAAGATTCCGAAGAACGTCTGCAGGTAGAACAATTTACCGCAGACCCATTCACCACGAACAAAAAAGAAGATATCGCACGCCAACAGTTAGAACTCCCATTTTTGCCAATCTAATTCGAGCATCTTATAAGTTCAACAAAGGAGTCTTAAAACACAGCTATCTTCTAGGACTTTTGAACGAACGTCAAAAATTTAACAGCGAGCTGGACTTATCAGGTTCAGAATATCAGTTTTCCGAACTCGGCCTCCGTGAACAAATAAACAACCTCGACTGGCACAACAACGAATTCTACTTTGCACCCATGCTAGAAACAAAAGTAAAACAGTGGGAATTTTCTGTCGCTTTGCCGGTCATTGCCCAACATATACACTATTTGGACCCCACGAATGATTTGGATAAGAGCAGAGATAAGGTCTATTTTAACCCTTTGTTCAATAGCAAATTCTTCCTCGATTCGCAAGACTATCTACAGCTGCGCTTCCAACATCATCGATCGATAGGCAATATGGCTAATTTTTTCTGCAAACCAATATTAAAAACCTACCGTAGTTTAGCCAATAACATGGTCGACCTGCGCGAGAAAAAGAAGAATGAACTTACTTTGAAATACAATATACAGCGTCCACTAAAACTATTCTTCGGGAATATCACCGCAAAATATGCTTCCGTCAGGTATCCGGATCTGCTAGCAACATTAGTCACCGACAATTTGCTGTCTAAAATCGTGGTCCCAGGTGCTCACAAATCGCAAGAATATGGATTGATCTTGTTTGCTACACAATATATAAACGCACTCCGCGGCCCTCTGCAGCTCCACGCAAGTTGGACAAACCTTAAGGATGATATGGCCGTGCAAAGACAAGCAACCAAGCTGGATCAATCGGCTGTAGTAATCAACCCGTCAATTGACATGCAATTTCATAAGAAATTCAGCGTAAATTATGGACTCCACTATTCCTGGTTTAAAAGTGAGATCGTCGCTTTTCATGTTCCAAGCGACCGTATTATGAGCAGCAATTTAATTCAGTCTATCAAATTAGCCTATACCCCGATTAAACCGCTCTTTGTAGAATATAGCTTCAATCATCAGCATAATAAACAGGGCATCTTTACAAACAATCACCTGTTTATGGATCTTTTCGCTCGTATTAGCCTACCAAAAAGGAAAGTTGATCTAGAAGTAGAACTCAAAAACATCGCAAACATCAAAAACTACCACCATCAAGTATTAACCTCCGACGAACTCTATAGCACAGTTTACCATCTAAGAGGACGTATGCTCAACGCACGATGTATCTTTAATTTCTAAAACTTGAAACTACAAATACAAACGAACGAACTAACCCAAAAATAAACAGGCGCCAAAAAAGCGCCAATCCAAATCTTATATCTAACGTCTAAAATCTAATATCTAAACAAACGCCGCAATCATCATATGCGGACTCAATGCCAGCAAATGCTCATCATTTTCCGTAATCTCGGTAATCAAATCCAGATTCTTTCTCTTCTTAGCATTTAACATACTCTCAAAATAGTGCTTGTCCAGCCAGGTAATACCCTCCACGGCGTATAATTTATCAAACCTCAATCCCGCCGCTTCAAACTCCGCCTTTAGCTGTGCAGGCTTATGGTAAAACGATTCCGCCATCACCCAAGGCAAGTCCGAAGGCGCATTATGAATGCCCGTTGTCAGTTCCGACTTGCACATATCCAAAAAAGAAGGACCATGAATCAAACCATTCAACAAACCCACAATAGTAGACGCCGTATAATTAATTGCAAATCCCAATACCACTCCACCAGGCTTCAGCACACGCTTCGCCTCCGAAATAGCGCGCAACCTCGCCTCCTCACTTTGCAGATGATACAACGGACCATGCATTATCACCACATCCGCAAACCCGTCCTTAAAATCCAAACGCTGCGCCTCCCCTTTAATCACCTCAAAAGGCCTTTTAGCCTTTTCCGAACGCTTTTGAGCAATCTTGAGATGCTTATCCAAAGGTTCAACCATATGAACATCATGCCCCTCCTTGGCTAGCCATTCTGCATACTTACCAGTACCACCACCAACATCAATGACCACCCCCAACTTCGGCAAATACCTAGAAATTAATGCTTTGATCCTTTCAAATTCAAATATCCCCAAACCCTTGCTGAGTCTATCCTCCTCCGAAGCCTGATTGTAGAAATCCTCAATCTTCGCGCTAACCAATTTCTTGCTGTTCATACGACAAATATAATGCTTTGGAAGAATTCGGAAGCAGATTTTAGACATCAGACATTAGGTATTAGACCCGATTCTGCCAATCCTTGCATCCTTCCTTTCTTGGTTCAAGAAAAAAAATTCAATACAACCTTTTCAACGAAAACATCGTGATTGTCTTGAACCAGGAAAGGAAGGATTTAGGGATTATCAGGATCGAGTGGAAAGAAAAAAAATAGATGACGATTTTTTCTTGAACCAGGAAAGGAAGGATGCAAGGATGATCAGGATTAACGAACACATTTTCTAGGCGGTTGCCATGACGAACTGCGTAGAGACGTTTCACTAAACGTCTCCAAAAATGTACTCGTCCCAGCCTTTCATACCTCCCAATACCCGATCCTGCCAATCTTTGCATCCTTCCTTTCCTGGTTCAAAACAAATTTTCCTTCCTTTCTTACTCCAAGACAATCCCCGATCCTGCCAATCCTTGCATCCTTCCTTTCCTGGTTCAAAGACAAAATCCCCATCATTTCCCCCTCCCTTTCTAAGCTCAAAACAAGCCAACCCTTCCCATGAAAAAGGCGCCTAATCGGCGCCCTACTCTAATGTCTAAAATCTAATATCTATAATCTAATCTCAATCTTTCATAGCGCTAATATCACCCTTTGGTTTCGGGAGATTCAACGCTTTGATTTCCGCTTTACATTTATCGACCATAGCTTGCGTCATACGGTAATCATACTTGCCGTAATCATCCATTTCGAACTCGCCGACATAGAAGAACCCATACTGATCAAAGAAATCAGTTAAATCTTCCTTTGCAACCTCACAAGCGGTTTTCACAAAGTTCAGCTGATGAACCGCAGGATTTCTGTCACGATTCCAAGGATTCTCTTTCGATTCTTGCTGACGGAAAGTCTCAAACAAATTTGGATAGAAATCCGCCTTTTTACCTGGCCCAGCATAGTAAAGTTGCAATTGCCAGAAAGGTACCAAGCGGTTGAACACATCCGGATCCTGTAGGTAGGAAATTTTCTTATCAATGATGGAAGCACGCGCTTTAGCATAGTTTCCTTGCTCAGAAATTCTCGATTTATTACCGAAAGAAGTCGTCACATAAAGCGAGTAAATATTATTGCTCACCTCGCCTAATCCGCCCCAACTCAACTTCGGTCTTGTTTGGTGCACATGGCCAACTTCATGGCTGAAGCCCCAGCAGGGGTCGCCACTAATAACACGTGCAGGATCTAAGACCATCGCCATCGCATAACCGCTCTTGCCGCCCATGTAGGCAACTCCATCGCCATCTCTGAACATATAGTAGTTATAGTTAACACGAGATAAGATCTTATTTTCCGGTACACGATTATATTTGATCAGTCCCATAATGCGGTGTTGATGGTGTACAAGAGAGTCGTAGTTGTTGATCAATTCCACACCCTTACCTCCAGCATATTTCTTTAAATCAGCAACCGGATAAGCTGTTTGAATGTATTTCCCTTTCGCATCGACAACGCCATAAACTGCTTTATCCAATAACTTATCCCAATCTGCATTGTTCTGCTTCTGGCTATCGAAGTAACCATTCACCTGCCCTGTCAAAAAGTGAACACGAATAGGCTTCTCCTCTTTCGGATTTTCCGAGAAATAATAGATATATGCTAAACTGCCGAAATCCTTCAGATCAATAATATTAACGCCATTTTGGAGTTCGAAGACCTCTTTTTCTATACCCCATCCCTTCGGATCCTTTGTCGGCTCCGTCGGATCAGGTGCCTGTCTTAACCAGTTCGGAACAATTAGTTTAATATCCTTCCCTCTTTCAATTCCTTCAGCAAGCACGATATGTTTTCCAACCGGTAAATATACGCCCGTTATATTCTGATACTTACTATATCCATCTCCTATGCTCAGTTGATGACCCAGGGTCGTAGGTGACAGGATCGCATGATAATCTGCCAGTTTATAATCAGACTTATAGTTGCCCGCCAAAACGTTTAAGGCATGCTTACGGATATGCTCATCCTCTATTTTGTTGATGATTTTTTTAGAAGTCCCTTTTTTAAGCGTCAGCGCTAAAGGATCTTCAAAAACAGATAATTGCTGATACGTATGTTTAACTTCCTTAGCACTCTGAGCATAACCCATCGACGCCATTAAACATGCTACCGCAAGAGTTAAAATGGTTCTTTTCATAAAATATTTAAGTCGTAATAGTTCCCGAAAATACAGGAATTATCAACTAAAAAAAGCCCAGCGAATTAGCCATAGGCCTCCATTACGCTTAAATGCAATCGCAATCGTTTGAGTAATTTTTTCAATTCCTTGCCTAAACCAAGAAAAAAGGATTTAAAGATTGGGATTTTGTCTTGAACTAGGAAAGGAAGGAAAATTTGTCTTGAACCAGGAAAGGAAGGAAAATTTGTCTTGAACCAGGAAAGGAAGGAAAATTTGTCTTGACCCAGGAAAGGAAGGATGCAAGGATGATCAGGATCGTGTAGAAAGGAAGAAAATGGAATTTTTCATGAACATATGATTTAAACAAAAAAGGAAAATTTGTCTTGAACCAGGAAAGTAAGGATGCAAGGATTTACAGGTTCGTGTAAAAAGGAAGAAAAATGGATGGAGAGTTTGTCCTGAACCAAGAAAGAAAGGATGGAACGATTTACAGTCTCTCCTGGTCATCTCAAAATCCTTCCTTTCTTGGTTCAAAACAGTACAATCAATTAAACCAAAGGATAATACAGCATCTGCTCACTAGCCAATCACTCCCACTTCACTCCCATTTCACTCCCCTATCATAACCCTTTCGAAGCGGCTTTGATTGGGTTATGAAAAGGCTTTGAAAGGGTTATATAATGGTTGTAAGTCAATGTAGAGTTGAAGTTGCATAATGCTAGTGTCCCCCGATCCTGATCATCCTCACATCCTTCCGTTCCCGGTTCAAAACAAACTACTCCAAAACAAGAAAGCTAGCATACATAGAAACATTCCACAATAAAAAAGGCGCCCAATCGGCGCCAATACTCTAATATCTAATGTCTTATATCTAAAATCTAATCCCAATCATAGGTCTAAATACTAACTACTAAATACTAACTACTACTTACCCATTAATCTTAATATCCCCAAGTTCAGGAACTTGTTTCAGATCGTATGGCGTTTCTTGGTATACATAATAGTTCAGCCAGTTGTTGAACAATAAGTTAGCATGTCCTGCCCAGCGTACTACGGGACCAAGCTCCGGTTTGTCGTCTTGGTAGTAATTTACAGGGACGTCAATCTCAAGTCCTTTTTCGATATCACGTGTGTACTCTTCATGCAACGTTAATGGTGCGTATTCAGAGTGCCCTGTTAAATACAATTCCCGGCCACCACGGGTCGAGAGAATTGCTAATCCGGCTTCTTTCGAAGCAGATAATACGGTTATGTCTTTTTTCGCTTCCACGTCTTCAGCGAGAATGGTCGTGTGGCGACTGTGTGGAATATAAAATTCATCATCAAAACCACGGAACAGCGGGTCTTTCTTGTCCCAAGCCGTATGTTTGAACACTCCGAATAGTTTGCTATCCAGAGGTTTCTTTTCTACCCCATAAAAATGGTAAAGTGCAGCCTGAGAAGCCCAACAGATATATAAGGTAGAGAAAACATGTTTCCTTGCCCAGTCGAAGATTTTGGTTACTTCCGGCCAGTAGGTCACTTGTTCAAAAGGCATCATCTCTACCGGTGCGCCGGTGATGATCATACCATCGTAGGTATTCTCTTTAATATCTTCAAAGTTCTTGTAGAACAGCTCCAGATGCTCTTCAGGCGTATTCTTAGGATTATGAGTTGCGAGGCGCAAGAAATCCAACTCCACCTGTAAAGGGTTATTCGACAACAGGCGGATAAAATCAGTTTCTGTAGAAATCTTTAGAGGCATTAAGTTCAGCACAAGCAATTTCATCGGTCGGATGTCCTGAGTATCCGCACGTAAATCACTCATCACAAAGATGTTCTCCTTTTTAAGGAGTTCTATCGCAGGTAAATTATCTGGTATCTTAACTGGCATAAAAATTCTCTTCTTTTCAATCTAAGTTGACAAATGTACAAATTGAAAAACTAAATTCTCAATTAGGAATGAGATTTTGACGCACGTAAAACATGAAAACAATTTTTGTATAAAATTGGCTTTTAATATTAATTTTCGCTAATATTGCGATACATTAAATAAAATATCACTAATAAATGTCCCTAAACCTTAAGAATTTTATCAAGAACGTCGAGCTTCGTAATCCGAACGAGCCAGAATTCCTACAGGCGGTAACCGAGGTAATTGAAGATTTGATCCCTTACATTAATGAGCATAGACCTGACTTTGCGGATCTTCGGATCCTAGAGCGTATGGTTGAACCCGAGCGCGCACTCTCTTTTCGTGTTGCTTGGATGGATGACAAGAATCAAATCCAAATCAATAGAGGCTATCGCGTGCAGATGAATTCGGCAATTGGTCCTTATAAAGGCGGTTTGCGCTTTGCGCCGGATGTAAACTTGAGCATCTTAAAATTCTTAGCATTTGAACAGGTATTTAAAAACAGCTTGACCAGCCTACCAATCGGTGGTGGTAAAGGCGGATCGGACTTCGACCCGAAAGGCAAGTCGGACAATGAAATCATGCGCTTTTGCCAAAGCTTTATGACCGAGCTATACCGTCATATCGGTGCCGAAACGGATGTTCCTGCGGGCGATATCGGTGTTGGATCGAGAGAGATCGGTTATTTATTCGGACAATATAAGCGTATTCAAAATAACTTTACAGGCGTTTTGACCGGCAAGGGCCCACAATGGGGCGGTTCTTACATCCGTCCGGAAGCAACGGGCTATGGCCTACTCTACTTCGTTCAATGTGTATTAGACTATAATAACGAATCGATCGAAGGAAAAGTGATTTCGATCTCGGGTGCTGGAAATGTGGCTTACTATGCTGCAGAAAAGGGTATTCAACTTGGTGCAAAGGTTATTACGCTGTCAAATAGCACCGGAACTTTGTACGATAAAGAAGGCTTGACTTTAGAGAAATTAGCTTATATCGCTACGCTTGGACGCGATTTGGCGAAATTCACGAAGAAGTATCCTTCTGCAACCTTCCATGCAAAGGAGAACCCATGGCAGTTTAAATGTGATATTGCATTGCCATGTGCGACACAGAATGAGATCAATGAAGCGGATGCGAAGAAGTTGGTGAAAAATGGCTGTACCATCGTGGCCGAGGGCGCGAATATGCCGTCAACTGCTGGTGCTATCAAGGTCTACGATTCTGCGAAGATTCATTTCGGTCCTGGGAAAGCAGCGAATGCGGGTGGTGTAGCGGTATCCGGATTAGAGATGTCGCAAAATGCAATCGGACAGCAATGGAACCACGAGAAAGTGGATTATCGCTTAAAATTGATTATGGAAAATATCCATAAAACATGTGTTCGTTATGGCAAGGAGCCTAACGGTTATGTCAATTACCTGAAGGGCGCAAATATCGGTGGATTTATCAAAGTTGCTGAAGCCATGAAGGCACAAGGAGTGGTTTAAACCTAATTTATTTATATCTATATTTGTAAGGTTCCGGCATTCGTCGGAACTTTTTTATTTGTGACTTAATTCTATTTTTCATGCGCGTATTAGCCGAATTACCACATCCAGATTGTAAGATTACGATCTTCGGGATGAACCAGAAGTTTATCGTCAAGTTTGAACAAGGGACGTTAGAACAATCCTATAAGTTAGCAGAAGCTGATGTAGTCGGTGGTGTTAATGGGGTGTTTGAGATGCTCGATGAAGAGTTTATTCAGCAGGTTATTGGGTTATTTGCTGAGATGAGGAAGGCGATAATCGGGACATACAATAAATATCAATAAACCAATTATTTAAAATAAGTAAGAAGCTGATAAATAGCTGTTTAAAATCTTAAAACCTCTAATACAGAATTATATTCCGTGTTAGAGGTTTTTTTTGATTTCAAGCTTTGCTTTAATATAAACAACAGATTAAACAAAAATGACATTATAACTTGTTTTATAATAACTTATGTAATGGAACAAAATATTATTTGCCAATGATTTCCGCCAAATAAATGACACCTTTACTCGCTGACTCCGCAATTTTATGAACGTTCGCAGGAATGGCCACCTGCTTCGCATTTGGGTCGATCAGTATGATTTGACAACCGGGTTTACAATCAAATAATAAGTTGGCTGCCGGGTAAACCTGCAAGGACGTTCCTATGATAATGAACACATCGGCATCACGAACCAGACGAGACGCTTCTACCATATTGGGTACCGCCTCGCCGAACCATACCACATGTGGCCGCAACGGCGAGCCGAGTTCGCAAGTCGCATCCATCGCAATCTCATCGCCTTCTATATCGTAAACCAAATTGGGGTTCTTGGAGGATTGTGATTTTCTGATCTGTCCGTGCAGATGTAAAACATTGCTGCTACCAGCGCGCTCATGCAGATCATCAATATTTTGTGTGATAATCTGTACATCAAAATCTTTTTCCATATTCGCTAAATAGCGATGCGCGGCGTTAGGTTCTACACGGATACAATCCTTTCGGCGCATATTATAAAACCGTTGCACCAACTCAGGATTGCGCTGCCAAGCCTCTGGTGTGGCGACTTCTTCAATTCTATAACCTTCCCACAGTCCGTCCGCACCTCGAAAAGTAGGCAGTCCGCTTTCTACAGAAATACCAGCGCCGGTAAAAACTACTATCTTCTTCATAAATATGTATGAGGGTTTAAAATCCTTGGTTGTTTCCGCTGAAACACCAAGAGAAATGAATTTCTTGTTGACCTTTGAATTCAAGCACTATAAGCAAAAATAAGAAAAGGCATCTAACAAATTAGATGCCTTGACTTGGTTGTAATTAAATCGTTCTATTTTACGAAATAGCGATGTTCAATAACGGTTGCCTCAGGTTCTTTCGACTCCACCGAGTCTTTGATTGGGCAATATCCTGTAACACCACGATAAATCAGCGCACCGCCGAGAGTAATCCCAGAAAATGCTGTCATCGGATGTTTTACAATAGATTTAATTCCTCTTCCTAACAAGAATCCGCCCGCGACTACAGATAATATACGTTCCGATGTCCCTACATTCCCATCATGACAACTCGCATCGAGTTTGTTCTTTAGTGCATCAAAGGCATAGTTTAATATTCCGCTCATGTTGTTCAAATTTATAATCCTATCTATAAAACGAATAAATTCGATTTTTGTTTCTGATTAGGTATAAATTTTGATTGCCTTCGCTATTATTCGTATTTTCATCCACATTTAAACTATTAACTATGCTGGTAAAGAAGTATTCGGGCGAACTTGTTCCCTTTGATGAATCAAGCTTAAGACGATCCTTGATGCGCTCAGGCGCCTCGGACGGGGAAGTTCAAATGGTATATGCGTCCATCAAAAATAAGTTATACGATGGCATCAGCACCCGAGAGCTTTATGAAATGGCTTTCGACGCGTTAAAATCAAAGAAAAACTCCTATGCTGCTCGCTATAGTTTAAAGCGTGCGCTTCGCGAGTTGGGACCTGAAGGCTTCTATTTTGAGAAATGGGTAGCTCGCTTATTTCAGGAAGACGGTTATGAGGCCATAACCGGACAGACAGTGCAAGGTCATGCCGTAACGCATGAAATTGATGTTGTCGCTGCTAAGGGCGATGTGATGCTCGCTGTGGAATGTAAATTTCGTAATGATGAGGATGCCAAGATTTCCGTAACTACACCGATGTACTTTAAATCTAGAGTGACGGATGTGACAGGTATAGAATATCCATTCTTTAATGCGCATCGTCAGTTCACGGATGGCTGGTTAGTCACGAATGCATACCTCACGACAGACTCGATAAAGTTTGGAGAGTATTATAAAATGAATTTGTTGTCCTGGGATTACCCGAACGGACAAAGCATAAAAGCGCGTGTAGACAATACTGGTGAATACCCGATTACTTGCTTAACTAACTTAACTACACAGGATAAGGCGATGTTATTAAAGAATCAATGCATCTGCGTAAAGGATCTTTTAAAGGATCCGAAAATATTAAGCCATATCCAGATTCCGGCCGACAAGCAAAAACATATTATGCAGGAGGCAGAGGAATTAATCAATAGTCCGATAGAACATGAGTAATAAATTTGTAAGGGAAGAGATCAGTTTCCTGAAAGGCGCCAGAGGGCGTTGGAACGAACTTAAATATGTAATCGGTGTATTCTTTCAATTCATGAAAGGGTTTAGAACCCTGCACTTTGTTGGCCCCTGCGTGACGGTTTTTGGATCTGCACGATTTGGTGAAGACCATGTTTACTACAAACAAGCGCGCAGCGTTTCAGGCAAGCTTGCTGAACAGGGCTTTACAATTATGACAGGCGGAGGCCCCGGTATTATGGAGGCCGCAAACCGCGGTGCGAAAGATGTTGACGGTGCTTCGGTGGGTTGTAATATTGTATTGCCGCATGAGCAAATGCATAACCCATACATGGATAAATTCGTTAATATCGAGTACTTCTTTGTGCGCAAAGAACTGCTGCGTAAATATTCCTTCGCTTTTATCATTATGCCCGGAGGATTCGGTACGCTAGATGAATTTTTCGAAACCCTCACCTTGATACAGACGAAGAAATTATCGCAGTTCCCCATTGTTGTGATGGGTCTAGAATATCATAAAGGCATTATTGATCATGTGAATGAGATGATTGAAGCAAAGACCATTAGTCCGGAAGATCAAGACTTACTGCTATTTACAGATGATATTGACGAAGCAGTCGAACATATAAAACAGTATGCAGACACCAACCGAATCATTAATCTGCAAGAGCAAAAGCCGAATTGGATATTGGGCGAGAAGAAAGCAGTTTAACTAGATGTTAGATATTAGATTTTAGACCCTGATAGGTAGGATAATTGGGGTTGAGCTCTTGAGGATGTGGTTGGAAGAGATTCGGGAGTATTCGGATTGATTTCTTGAGGATGTGGTTGGAAGAGGAATTGGGTAATTGCTCTATAATAAATACAATTTTGAATAAAAACATTCGATTAATACCATGCTAAAGTTTGCGAACGCGAAAATAAATATAGGCTTACATATCACGGAGCGTCGTTCGGATGGCTATCATAATTTGGAGACTATTTTTTATCCGGTTAAAATATATGATGCTGTGGAGACGCAGCTTTCTGATAAATTAGAGCTTGAGATTCACGGGGCAGATTTGAAGGCTGATGACGATAACCTTTGTTTGAAGGCGTATCGCTTATTGGCGGCTGATTACGATCTTCCGCCTTTGAAAATACATTTGCTGAAGCGTATCCCCATCGGGGCGGGCTTGGGCGGGGGTTCTTCCGACGCGAGTGCAACCCTGCAATTACTAAATGAGCAATTTGAATTAGGCATTTCTGATAGAGAATTAGAACAGTATGCTGCGCAATTAGGTGCCGACTGCCCTTTCTTTATCCAGAATAAATCCACCTATGCCGAGGATATCGGCACCAAGCTCTCCGAAATTGAATTGGACCTCTCCGACTATTATATAGTGATATTAAAGCCGAATATCCATATCTCCACCGCCGAAGCCTATAAGAACGTCACTCCATTGACTCCACAGATAGATTTAAGACGCGCGGTGCAATTACCGATACAAGAGTGGAAACTTCATATTAAGAATGACTTTGAGGCCGGCCTGTTCGAATTGTATCCGCAAATCGGAGAAATTAAACGAAGATTCTATGAACTTGGCGCTGTCTACTCTTCCATGACAGGCTCAGGTTCCGCTGTATTCGGCATCTTCGAAAAAGAAACAGACGTTTCCGAAATGACTAGCTTAGGAAAAATATTCCTTCCAATGGATCTATAAAGAAATATATAGGGGCAAAAATACAAATGCCCCTATCTATTTTCATTGCACTACAGATAACCTTTCACTACCTCAACTCCTTCTCCTATCTCACAAATAACATCGAATCTCCATCTAAGCAATTGTAGAAATATTCGACGCTCCGCTCTAATGTCTAATATCTCACATCTAACATCTAAATAGTATATTTGTCTTATGCCCTTGAGGACTTTAATATTCTTTATTGCTTCTATTTTTACTATCGCTTTCGCTTTTGGACAAAATATTCCAAGGGTCGGATCGCCGTATGTAAAGCAGTATAACAAGTCCACCTACCAAGCAGGGAATCAGAACTGGGGTATCGCAGTCAGCAACGAAGGCTTTATTTATGTAGCCAATACGGAAGGTCTTCTAAGTTTTGACGGTCAGGAATGGCGCCTTCACAAAGCAAAAAATCAACGTAGTCTGCGGAGTGTGAACATCGATAAGGAAGGTCGCATTCTGGTTGGTGGGTCTGGAGAATTTGGTGTTTGGGAACGTGGGAAGTTTGGTAAGATGAAGTACCGCAGTCTTTCCCCCTTAGTTAAGGATCAGACTGGATTGAAGAATGACGAGATCTGGCGTATCAACACGGTCGGTAACCGTATCTTCTTCCACAGCTTCTCGAAATGCTACATCTATGAAAATAACGAGATCAAAACATTAACCGCCGATGGCGAGCCTTTTCTCTTTAGTCATCAGGTAAATAATAGGATGTTCTTTGAACAACTTCCTTCGGGCTTATTTGAATTGGCCAATAATAGTTTGGCGCAAGTAAGGGGCGCGGCTGTCCTGCGCGGTATGAATATCCTTAGCATGCTACCCTTCGATAAGGATAAAATATTAATTGCCACTTCTAACCATGGCCTCTTTATCATGGAGAACGATGGAAGTATTTCACCTTGGCAAAACCAAGTGCAACAACAACTTATCCGTTATCAGGTCAACAATGGCGTTAAGTTATATGGAGATCAATTTGCGTTCGGAACCATACAGAATGGCGTGTACATTCTGAATAGCAAGGGTGAACTTATTCAGCAGATCAACAAAAATAACGGCCTCCAGAACAACACCGTCCTTAGCATGACGGTCGACAAGCAAGCTAACCTGTGGGTGGGTTTGGATAATGGTGTAGACCGTATTGATATCAACAGTCCGCTATATTATTATGCTGATCTAACCGGAAAGATCGGAACAGTCTATGCCGCTATCATCTTTCAGAATAAGGTTTACCTTGGAACTAACCAGGGGCTATTCGTAAGTGATTGGAATGGTGTAAATGATTTCCAGAGTCTGGACTTCAGTATTGTCCCAAACTCGCATGGGCAAGTATGGCAATTGGTCAATATGAACGGACAACTGCTGTGCGGACATAATAACGGGACGTTCTTAGTAGAAGGCAATGCTATGCGGAAGATCTCCTCTGTTACGGGTGCATGGAATTTTACAGCGATTAGCGGCAGCAATCGTTGGTTGCAGGGAAATTATACCGGAATCGGACTGATGCAAGGCGGCCCAGCTCCTAGCTTTATCAAACAGTTCCAACAAATTAAAGTACCCATCCGCAGTATCCTTCAACGTAGCGATTCCGAATTCTGGGCGACAAATCAGCAGAATGTTTACAGCATGAAGCTCAATTTAGGTAAGGATGATGCGCAATCTATAAATGCTGTAAAAGCCGATCTACCGAGCAATACCCAGCTGCATGGCGTCTATAACCTGGCAAACAACATCGTCTTTGCTACCGACTCTGGCTTCTATCAATATGACAACATCCTGGGCTCCTTTAAACCATATGTTGAACTGAATGAACAGTTGAAATCCTTTCATACGGCCAATAAGATTATCCCTATAAAACAAAACGAATATTGGTTTGTAAAGAAGTCGCATATAGCTAAAGTAGAACTCTTACCTGAAGGAAAAGTTAAGATAGATTCATCGTCGTGGAATTCCCTTCGCGGTAAGATGATGAACGACTACGAACAGATATTTAATTTGGATGACCAGACATCCATCATCGGGATGGACAATGGATTTGCGATATATTTTAATCAGCTGAGTGCAAAAGTTAATCTTCCAAAGCCATACATTACACAAGTTTGGAACACGAGCAATGGGACTTCCCCTCTTTATGATGATTTGTCGATTGCCTATGGCGAGAACAACTTACGCTTTGCCTATGCGAGTCCTTGGTATTCTTCGTCGAATCTAAAATATTCGTATTGGCTGGAAGGATATACAGATAATTGGTCCGATTGGGAGGAAGTAGCTTTTAAGGATTTTACTAATCTTCCCGATGGCAACTACATTTTTCACGTCCGATCGATGGCGCCAAATGGTACACAATCAGAGATTACGAGTTTGGAGATAACCATTCGCCCACCATGGTATAGGCATTGGTTGGCTATCGTTATCTATTTGCTTATTCTTACCGCACTATTCATAATCGGCAAACGCTATTATGAGCAGCATCTGGAGAAAGAGCAGCAAAAACTGAAAGCGAAGATGTTGGCTGATCAAGAAGCACGATTAGCGAAGGAGGCGGAGCTCAATGAACGTAAATTGATGGCGCTGAAGAACGACCAATTAGAGCAGGAATTGGAAATCAAGAACCGTGAGCTCGCTAATGCTGCCATGAATATTGTTTATAAAAACGAGATGCTCAATAACCTACATCATGAGTTGACCAATCTTAATGATTCAAACGGTAACAAATTGAGTTCAGACCAATTACGGAAAGTAAGTAAACTAATTGATGAAGCGCATTCCGACGATCGCGATTGGGATCTATTCGAGAAAAGCTTTAACGAAGCGCATGAGAATTTCTTCAAGAAGCTAAAGTCAGATTATCCGGCGCTGGTTCCGAACGACTTAAAGTTATGTGCTTATCTGCGTTTAAATATGTCAAGTAAGGAGATTGCGTCTCTATTGAACATCAGTACCCGCGGCGTGGAAATTAGACGCTACAGGCTCCGTAAAAAGCTTAACCTCCCAACAGAAAAGAACCTGACAGAGTTTTTATTAGAGCTTTAATTGCATAAATTGTATTCAGAGCAATACATCATCCCCTCACAGCAATCAATGTGTACATGTTACACGTTATAAACTTTTTGTTGTAGACCCATTCGCTAGTAAAGTACAGGTATTCAAATTACTACACCATATCTCAACGGCCGTTGAGCAGGTATTTTGACGTTGTAGTAGTAATGAGCACGGCTAATATTTTCATTTCAAACTAATAGATGACATCTTTGTTTATAGTGAACCTGTAGATAACATTCAGGAATACTAGTTATGAAAATACCTCCTAAACAAGGGAGGGCCAATATCCACGAATAGCATATGACGATAAAAGCACTAACCTTCTCTGGTATCATACTGATGGCACTGAATTTTGAATCTTGCCAAATTAAGAATAACAATAATGATAACGATCGCAATGACATGAAGGATAGTCTCGCGATTGCTAACGACTCTTTGTTGACTAAGATCCAGAGCCAAACTTTCCAATATTTCTGGGAGGGAGCTGAGCCCATTACAGGTCTAGCTCGCGAGCGCATCCATATTGACGGTGAATATCCACAAAACGACCGCAATGTGATCACTATTGGTGGTAGCGGATTTGGATTGATGAGTTTGATTGTAGGGATGGAACGCGGCTTTATCAGCAAGAGCGAAGGGGAAGAACGCCTTCATCGCATCATGGATTATTTGACACGCATCCCACGTTTTCAAGGGGCATGGGCACATTGGTACCATGGCAATGTTGGAGAAGTAAAAGCCTTTAGTGAAAAGGATAATGGTGGCGACATTGTCGAAACGGCATTTCTAGCGCAGGGACTTCTAGTAGTACGGGAGTACTTCAAAGAAGGCACTGAAATACAACGAGAAATTGCCAAGAAAGCCGATAACCTATGGAGAGGAATCAATTGGAAGCATTATACAAACGGTAAGAATGTATTATTCTGGCACTGGAGCCCTGTCCACGAGTTCGGGATGAACCATGCTATTCAAGGTTATGATGAGTGCTTAATAAGTTATGTCTTAGCTGCTTCTTCACCTACCCATGCGATAGACTCTACGGTCTATTATCAAGGATGGGCTAGAAATGGTAAAATCAAATCAGATATCAAGAAGTTTGACATCCCGACAGAAGTTAAGCATAACTCACGTGAGGGCGAAGTGGGTCCATTATTTTGGGCACACTATTCTTTCTTAGGCTTAGACCCAAGAGGATTGTCCGACAAATATGTTTCTTATGAGGATGCCGTAGTGAATCATGCTAAGATCAATATTGCTTATGCCGAAGCCAATCCACAGAACTTTGTTGGTTATGGAGCGGACAAAGCTTGGGGATGGACGGCAAGCTATTCAATCAATGGATATGATGCTCATCATCCGGACAATGATAAATCGGTCGTATCTCCTACTGCGGCACTGGCATCCATGCCATATACGCCCAATGAAAGCATCGCATTTGCAAAATACCTATTCAACAATCTTAATGATAAGGTATGGGGCAAATATGGTTTCTATGATGCTTTCAGCGAAACAAACAATTGGTATCCACAGCGATACTTAGCGATCGATCAAGGCCCCATTGTCGTAATGATCGAAAACTATAGAACCGGCCTTATTTGGGACTTATTTATGAATGCTCCGGAAGTAAGGTTAGGATTAAGAAAATTAGGCTTCAAAAGCCCACACTTAAAGTAATGAATCAATGAATATCCGTAAAGGCATATTATCCTGCAGTTTAATCGCATTTTCATTCCTTGTAAATGCGCAAGATAATAATAAAATGAACCAATTTATCGACGGTCTGCTGTCGAAGATGACTATTGAAGAAAAGATCGGGCAGCTTAATCTAGTAACAGGTGGCGAAGCCACGACAGGTTCTGTTGTTTCAACTGACGTCGAAGGGAAAATCAAAGCCGGTAATATTGGAGGCATATTTTCGATGAGCTCACCTGCTAAGATTCGAAAGGCACAGGAATTAGCCGTGAAAGAGTCTCGATTGGGAATCCCAATTATCTTCGGCATGGATGTTATCCATGGTTATAAAACTGCATTTCCAATACCTCTTGGTCTCGCAGCCACATGGGATATGCCGTTGATTCGCCAAACGGCACGTATCTCTGCTGTAGAGGCAACGGCTGACGGTATCAACTGGACTTTCTCTCCAATGGTCGATATCTCGAGAGATCCGCGTTGGGGAAGAATATCTGAAGGCAGTGGCGAAGATACCTACCTGACTTCCCGCATTGCGAAAGAAATGGTTTTAGGCTATCAGGGCGACGATGTTAGCAAAAACAACACCTTGCTTGCCTGTGTTAAACATTTTGCATTATATGGCGCCGGAGAAGCCGGTAGAGACTATCATAGCACCGACATGAGTCTACATCGGATGTACAATGAATATCTGCCTCCATACAAGGCTGCTCTTGAAGCTGGAGCGATGTCCGTCATGACTTCCTTCAATGATATCAACGGATTACCAGCAACAGCTAACCGTTGGTTGCTGACTGACTTACTTCGCAATGAATGGGGATTTAAAGGTCTTGTAGTGACGGACTATACAGCAGTAAATGAGTTAATCGACCATGGATTAGGCGATTTGCAGCAAGTATCTGCCCTTTCCTTACAAGCAGGTGTAGACATGGATATGGTCGGTGAAGGCTTTTTGACCACGCTGAAAAAGTCGTTAGAGGAAAAGCGAGTTACTGAAGTGGATATTAATCGAGCGGTTCGGTATGTATTGGAAGCGAAGTATAGATTAGGACTGTTTGAAGACCCCTATCGCTATTGCGATGAGCAGCGCGCTAAAAAAGAAATCTCTAAAAAGGAGCACTTAGTCTTTGCGCGTGAAGCGGCTGCAAAGTCTTTTGTCTTGCTAAAGAATGACCAGATTCTGCCATTGAAAAAGACAGGAACCGTTGCAGTAATTGGTCCGCTTGCGAATACAGGAGCAAACATGCCAGGCACATGGAGCGTGAGTGCAGACCATGCTAACACGCAGAGCCTTGTTGAAGGAATGCGTGAAGCATTGGGAA
Organism: Sphingobacterium sp. UBA6645; assembly: GCF_002455685.1. Lineage (NCBI taxonomy): Bacteria > Pseudomonadati > Bacteroidota > Sphingobacteriia > Sphingobacteriales > Sphingobacteriaceae > Sphingobacterium > Sphingobacterium sp. UBA6645. Next base: position 40,962 of record NZ_DKLH01000023.1, on the reverse strand, counting down.
GTAAGGTTAAGATTACGACGCATTTAGGATCTAACCTAACGGATGACAAAGCTCTACAAGAGCGAGCTACCATGTTTGGTCGTACAATCCCTAGAGACGAGCGCGATCCAGAACTCATTATCGCCGAAGCTTTGAAGACTGCAGAAAGCGCAGATGTCATCGTTGCGGCATTGGGTGAAAGCTCGGAGATGTCGGGAGAAAGTTCTAGCCGTACGGATCTTAATATTCCGGCAAGTCAAAGACGACTACTAGAGGCGCTTTTGAATACAGGCAAGCCGGTAGTCTTGGTCCTATTTACCGGTCGCCCATTGACGCTTACTTGGGAGCATGAACATGTTCCAGCGATATTAAACGTATGGTTTGGCGGTACAGAAGCCGGAAAAGCGATAGCGGACGTTTTATTTGGCGATATTAACCCAAGTGGCAAGCTACCTGCGACATTCCCACAGAATGTCGGACAGATCCCTTTGTACTATAGCCATAAAAACACAGGGCGTCCTTTAGCCGAAGGCGCTTGGTTTCAAAAGTTCCGCTCCAACTACTTGGATGTTAGCAACGAGCCCCTATACCCTTTCGGATATGGGTTGAGTTACAGTACATTCGAATATGGCGATATCATTCTCGACAAAAAAGCGATTAAAAGGAATGAAACCCTAAAAGTTTCCATAGATCTAAAGAATACCGGCAACTACGATGGAGAAGAAGTTGTGCAGCTTTATATCCGTGATATGGTTGGCAGCATCACACGTCCTGTTAAAGAACTTAAAAACTTCCAAAAAGTCTTTTTGAAAAAAGGCGAATCGAAAAGAATAGATTTCACGATATCGGAAGAAGATCTAAAATTCTACGACCTACAGCTTAAGCATATTGCAGAACCTGGTGCTTTCAAAGTATTTATTGGCGGAAACTCCCGAGACGTTAAGGAAGCGGATTTCGAATTGACAGATTAAAAATATTCACAAGTATGTTTATATTTACCTTATGGTAAAAATGCTCTACTTCGTGGCTTTCTGGCTAACTCAAATCGTTTCCAGTATTATCTTTAAATATGGAGGTATCAATCCGAAATTTCAATGGCCTGCATTGATTATTGGAAACATCATTATTCTTTCAGCAAGCTGGTTTTTAGTACAGCTGTTCAAAAACTTCCCACAGCCTATCGTAATTGCGGTATGTTCCGGAGGAACTTTCTTAACAGTACAGCTGGCGATGGCCTTATGGTTTAAAGAATCGTTGAACTGGATACAGGTATTAGGATGCTTAGTCATTGTGTTCGGGATGGCCATGATTACCTTCGGTGGTAAACAGAGCGTAACTCCTTAACTATGGAAAATCAACAAAACCTAGAAGTCTGGATGCGAGGGCCAATTGAAGGCATCTCCGTAATACTACAACCCGCCGCGCATGCATTACTGCAAGTCAAAGAAGACATCCCCAAGTTATTGAATAGCGAAGATGATCAATACATCTGGATCAAACCCTTTGGTATGGCATCATCTGCCTTTCATGTATTGCATATTATTGGTGTGATTGATCGAATGTTCACCTATGCAGCAGGCAAATCACTTTCAGAAGAGCAATTCGAGTATTTGGACAAAGAAAATAGTCCGAATCAAGATATCTCGGTGGATGAGATGCTTGATAATCTGAATCATGCTGTGGAGCGAGCGACAAATGATTTAAAAGAGATTGACGATATCACGCTAACCGAAGAACGCTTCATCGGCCGAAAGATGATTCCTACAACACGATTGGGGTTACTATTTCATGCGGCAGAACATGCGCAGCGTCACTATGGCCAACTTCTCGTGACGATAAAAACTGTACGCGGGTTATTTCAACAAGGCTCGATACACTAACCTAAGGAAGCTCCAACACAGATTGGTCTACGATGGCATATACCTTAGTCAAGCTTGTCTTAGGAAGAATATGCAAACCGGTAAACTTTCCGAATGCCGGTAAAGTCAGCACTCTATTTTCTAGATGGAAACAAGGGAGCCGAAAGCTCTGTCGACCTGCTAAAAACACCTGGCAGCCCGGGTGTATGTGGCCAACCACATTGATGATATGACTATCAAGACCTAGCAGCGGTTCGTGAGACAATACCAGCCCTTCTTCCAAGAGCAAATGGTCAACGATGCGGAGTGCGGATCTTTCCCAATGCGCATCCTCCAAAATATCATGATTACCTTTGGTCAAAGTGAAGGTAATATGCGGCTTAGCTTTCGTATATATACAGAACTGCTCCCAGTCCGAATTCAATTTGGAATGAAAGAGATCACCTAAGAACACGACCTGCTTGACCTCTAATTCATTAAGTAATATATCTAGCCTACCTAATTCCTCCGTAACATTCGGAGCTGGAACAAAGAAGCCCTCTTTTCTAAAATGCTTCAACTTCCCCAAGTGCCAATCCGAAACAACAAGCAACTGATACTTTGCGATATACATGGCTTTTTGCGGCAACAAAAAACAATCCAATCCATTCAACACAAGCTTCTTAGCCATCTATCAACTGCATTTTAATTTTTTCCAATTTGCTTTGCCAATCCTCATTACTATATCGCTCGCGAAACGACTCGGAGAATATAGGAAATGCAAAGGGTGTTAGTTTCTCCGGCTTCCGAAAGATGATCCGGTGACTATCAATACGCTCGAATGCTTTAATCATCCTGCCCTCTTCGAGCTGAAAATCAAAGACCTCATCGTAAGATTCACGCAAAAGTAAGTTGTTTGGCTCATATTCTGAAAATACTGAAAAGAAAAGACCCGCATTAGCTTGTAGATGCTTGCTCTTCATCTGTTTTCCGGGGAAACCTTGAAAAACTAATCCTGCAATCCCTGCAATATCCCTAAACCTTCGTCTTGCCATCTCCTGCACATTAATTCCGGAATCGATATCCGCATGCAGTTTATGGGGTGAAAAGATCTGTTTCAATATATCCTCATTGAGCTCGTATGCCGTATCACTCAATAACTCAATCCCATATTCATTCGTAGCGATACTGAATGTTGCCGGACTAATCTGCCCAAGCCTATAAGCGATAACCTGAGCCATTCCTTCATGAACCAGCTTACCATCAAACGGATACAAAAATAAATGAAAGCCATATCTCGTTTCTGTGTATTCCACCAATAGCTCATCTTCTTTCGGGAGACCCGATACGCGCTCCTGTTCCTTGAATAGTGGCTGGAGAAACTTAATCTCCGGAGACTGTCCAGACTTCTTGTGAATACTGCTGAAGCTATGTCGGATTGCAATTCCCAAATCTGGTGATATCGCAAAACGACCACCCATCCAGGAAGGCACGACTCCTTTTTTCTTTTGCGAAGGTTTGACGATCGCATCATTAGCGATTACCTGAATCAATTCCAACTGACGACCAGAAAACCAAAATACATCGCCAACATTCAATTTAGAAATAAACGACTCTTCTATCGATCCCAAGTGTTTCCCCGATAAGAACTTTACGCGCATCATCAAATCCGATACAATAGCTCCAATGGACAGTCGATGTCGCATGGCAAGTTTCCTGGACGTCACTTTGTAAAGACCGTCGACTAATTCCAAACGGTGGAAATCATCGTATGCCTTCAAGCTACTACCGCCATGCAATAGCAAACTCATACATTGATCGAACTCTTCCTGGCTGACCGACTCGAAGCAATGGGTATTTGTGATCTCTTGATAAATCTGCTGAGGGTCAAATCCATCGCCAACTGCTAATGTCATCAAGTATTGGGTCAACACATCAAATGAGCGTATATAGGGGATTCGCTGTTCGACAATCTTTTCTTTTACAGCGAATTTAAGGGAATCTCCTTCAATTATCTCCAACGAGTTTGTTGGAACATAGTAAATAATGGACGTTGCATCCGGACGGTGTCCGGAGCGCCCTGCGCGCTGCAAAAACCTAGCTACCCCTTTGGGCGACCCAATCTGAATTACGCAGTCTACGGGCCTAAAATCAACGCCTAAATCCAAACTACTTGTACATACCACTGCCTTGAGCCTTCCGGCATGCAAAGCCTCTTCCACCCACATACGTACTTCATCGCTCAAAGATCCATGATGAATTGCCAGCAAGCCCGCAAACTCCGGATAATTCGAGATAATCTGCTGATACCAAATCTCAGCTTGCGAACGCGTATTGGTAAAAATAAGCGTGGTTCCGTATTGATTGACAACATCGACCACTTTATCCAACAGCCGAATACCTAAATGCCCCGCCCAAGGGAATTTCTCCAAGCTGTCCGGGAGGATTGTCTGTATATCGATCTTCTTATTGATCTGCGCCTTCACCATTACGCCGCTGTTCGATGCCCCTAATAGAATATCCTTAGCTTGCTCAAGATTCCCAATAGTAGCCGAAATGCCCCAGATCTTTAAATTCGGATTAATGCTCTTCAGTCTGCTCAACGCTAGTTCGATCAACACGCCTCTTTTAGATCCTAGAAGCTCGTGCCATTCATCAACCACGATAAATTCCAGTTGCTTAAAGAAGTCCTGACCCTGTTTCGTCGCTAAGATTAAGTGAACACTCTCAGGTGTAGTAATCAATGCTTGCGGCGGATTCTTTCGTTGTTTCTGCCGAATAGCAGTGCTCGTGTCACCCGTGCGAAGCTCTATTTGATAGTCCAAATCCAGATCCAAAGAAACCCCTTCCGTTACCCGATGTATCTCTTTCGACAAAGCCCGCAATGGAGTAATCCACAACGCATGCAGCCCTCGCTTACGCTGTTTTTCTAATTTTGCCTGATAGGCATCCGAATAATAATGCTGTATAACGCCAAACCAGATGGCAAAGGTCTTACCATATCCGGTAGGGGCATTTAAAATCCCCGAACGATTTGCTGCAATCTCCTTCCAACACTGTTTTTGAAAATCATGAGGTTCCCAACCCTGATTATAAAACCAAACGTCCGCAAGTTCGTTCTTCATAGACCAATTTATTGTTTCAAATTACAAAGAATATCATCCACTATACAACATTTTACTCGATTATTTGTTAGCACAAGTAAAGAGATATTATTATGGAAAAGATACAAGTTGGCTTATTTGTCGGAAGTTTAAGAAAAGAATCATTCAACAAAAAGATCGCAAATCACTTGATTAGCATAGCGCCGGAGGGATATGAATATAAAATCATCGAAATCGGACAGTTGCCATTTTATAATGAAGATTTAGAGGGTGATAAACTGCCGGATAGCTACAAGTCGTTCCGTGCAGAGGTGGAAGCCCTCGACGCTGTGATTTTTGTGACGCCAGAATACAATCGTTCGGTGCCTGCGGTACTGAAAAACGCAATCGACGTCGCATCACGCCCTTACGGAAAAGGCAAATGGGGTAAAAAACCAGGTGCCGTGATCAGTTCATCCATTGGAGCAATCGGTGGATTTGGAGCAAACCATCATCTACGTCAATCCTTAGTCTTTGTCGATATCCCTGCGATGGCGCAGCCTGAAGCTTACATTGGAAATGCTGCTAAACTCTTCGACGAGCAAGGTAAATTGACGAATGAAGACACTGCAAAATTCCTAAAGGACTATGTCGCGGCCTTCAGCGAATGGGTTGAAAAATTCGTAAAGAAATAAGATTATTTGAAAGTTACTTCACCGAAATACTGTGGCAAATGGAAATTCGGCGTCGGGTTATCAATATCGTTCCAAGCTATAAAATGTGGATTTGGTAAAGCATCTCCACATTTGTAGAAATTTGCATATGCCTTTTTGCCTTGTAATTCCTCAGCATTAGCCTTGAAAATATGAAAAGGAATCTGCAGAATTTGCTGCCAACTCTTTTTACCGGCCACTGTTCGAACGGAAGAGTATGCGTTTATCTGAAGAATCTCTTCCGCACTTAATCGATTTCTATTCGATTTGATAGAAGTTCCATAGCCCACGAGCCCCACCCCCAACACATTGAATTCTACGTTATAGTAGGTTTCTCTATTGTCAAAAGACACAAAAAACTCAACACAGCTATCCTCCCAAACATTTTCATTCGGACGGATATATTGACCTTTGACAAACTCCTCCTCAACGGAATAGTGAAGTAGAATATCCTGATCGCTATAGCCAACTTGAAATTGCACTTTCGGAATGTAAGGGAATTCTGATTTCCACGGCGCGGCAGCGATGTCATGCCATGCTAAAGAATTCATATTCTTGGCTAACGACGCGTAATCGCCTGCCGATTCCTGAAAGTCTACTTTCTCAATCTCAAGGGTCTTCATACTAGTTCGAATTTAAGTTCGCTGCTAATATATCAGTTAAAACTTTATGATTTGCTTCTAATTCCTGAACTAATTTCAATTGCGCTTTCGTACGCACTAAATTATGTTCCGGATATCCGATTTTATAGTATGTATCGCCAACTATATAATCCGTTAAAAAACGAACGGCCTGCATGTATGGCAATAAATGAACGCCATGTATCAATGACTCCACTTCAATTTCGCTTAAAAACTCCTTAGCTTCAGACAGGTAACCCGCCGTGAAAGCCTCAAATAACGGAACATTTAACACGATTTTTGAAACATCCGCTTCATCCTCTGCCGCCGAATTGATAATTGTGCGAATGGCATCGCCAAAATCATAAGCCACATAGCCTGGCATCACCGTATCTAGGTCGATAACGCATTGCACCTGATCGTTGCTGTCCAACAAAACATTGTTGAATTTCGTGTCGTTATGCGTGATACGAAGCGGTAATTTATTTGCGCGTCCTAATTCAAGTATCGTACGCATTTTGTCTTCACGCTCGAAGATGTAATCCAATAAGTCTTGAACCTCCGCAACTCGACCTGCACGATCGTTAGCAATCGCTTCGCGAAGGTTGTTCATGCGGAATTCAATATTATGAAAGTTAGGAAGTGCTTCAACAATGGTTGTAGGATCCAAATCGCTCAACTGCTTCTGAAATTGGCCAAAAGCCATACCGCCAGAAAACGCTTGATCCGTAGTCTCCAAAATATCATAACTGCGCGTATCTGGAATCAAGATAAACACACGCCAGAAATCACCCTTCTCGTCTTTATAGTAATGCTGTCCATCCCAAGTCGGGATTAAAGTCATGGTACGCTTAGCAACTTCTTCCTGCCCTAAATGCGCAAGTTTCTGTTTCAAATGGAGACATACCTTCTCGATATTATCCATCAATCCATCGACATTGCGAAAAACGTGGTGATTGATGCGTTGAAGTAAGTATTGTTCGTTTATATCGGAATCAGTAACGATCTTGAAGGTATCATTAATATGTCCTGAACCAAAAGGCACCGAGGATACAATATTTCCTTGGATCTTAAATTTTTCTGCTGATAAAATGCTGTTCTCTATAGTATTGGTTGACATTACTTCACTTTTCATTTCATAATTTCTGTGTAAGTGTTCGCAATATCTACATAACTAACCAATATTAAAAATATTTTTTTCAATCAAACGGTTGCACTATTTTATTTGTTAATAACACGTAAATCAGTAATTAACATATCTATATTTATTCTTAACAAATGGCTTTTAAAACGAGATAATGTATATATTTTTTGTATTTTAGGACATCAAAGCGAATTTGCCTTTATATGTTCACGGAAATAGTCATTATCCTAATCTTAATCATCCTAAACGGAATCCTGTCAGCATCAGAAATTGCCATTGTATCCAGCCGAAAGGCGCGCTTACAAGCGGCTAGCGAAAAAAATGCAGGTGCTAAAAAAGCATTGGAATTAAAAGATAATCCAAACAACTTCTTATCAACGGTACAGATCGGGATTACCTTAATTGGTATCTTGACAGGTTTTTTTAGTGGGGGCTCGATCTCCACCTTCCTTGCTGAGCAAATGAACCAAGTATCTTTCTTGGCGCCTTACAGCTCGCAGATTGCCGTTATTGTCGTCGTATTAACCATCACTTATCTATCGCTGGTTATCGGAGAATTAGTACCCAAGCGAATTGGTATGGCCATTCCGGAGAAGTACGCTTCTTTTATTGCTCTTCCCATGAACTTACTAAGTAAGATCGTGAAGCCCTTTGTTTGGTTATTGAGCGTCTCTACGGATTTTATTGTCAAACTATTCAACATCAAATCGAATCAGAATGCAGTAACCGAAGAAGAGATTAAGGCATTAGTGGATGAAGGAGTCGATAGCGGGGCTATTGAGGGCATTGAACATGATATGGTAGACCGCGTACTCAGTCTTGGAGATAAACGTGCTATCAATCTAATGGTACACCGATCTAAGATCACATACCTGGATATACAAAAGTCCTTCGAGGAGAACAAAGCCTATATTCTTGCAGACGAACATACAGAATACCCGGTATGTAATGGTAATTTCGACCATGTTATCGGCGTTGTGCATATCAAAACGTTATTTAAAGAGTATTTAACGAGCGATGAGCCCGAACTTACAAACCTGCTGCAACCTATCCCGTTCATCAATGAAAACACCTATGCATATAATGTTATGCAGTCTATGAAGACATCAGGCGTAATGCAGGCCGTAGTAGTCGATGAATACGGAAGTCCGCAAGGTATCATCACGATGGCTGATCTTGTCGGCTCATTAGTCGGCGGATTTGACTCGCCAGAGGATGACGAAAAGAAAACAATCCGACAACGCGAAGATGGTTCTTACGTAATCGACGGCAGTTACCAACTAGACGATTTCATCGAACGCTTCAACATCGACCTCACCGAAGATGACGAAGACGAAATCGGAAACCTAACGACCGTCGCAGGATTAGTATTCCTCCTACTCGACCATATCCCAGAAGAAGGAGAACAAGTAGTTTACAAAAACCTCGAATTTGAAGTACTCGATATGGATGGTCACCGAATCGATAAGCTAATCGTTAATGTCCAGGGCGAAACAAGCGATGAGACGGCAAATATTGATTAGACATTAGATATAAGAC
>NZ_DKLH01000023.1:9966-31865 GCF_002455685.1 Sphingobacterium sp. UBA6645 | reverse complement strand
AGACATTAGATATAAGACATTAGATATTAGAGCAGGGCGTCAATTAGGCGCCTTTTTTTGTGCAGATTATAGGGGGTATTTTTTGAGGTATATTTTCTGAACCGGGAAAGGAAGGGTTTAAGGATTAGCAGGATGTATTGTTTAGCGGGATGTTTTGTTTTGAACCAGGAAAAAAAGGATTTAAGGATTAGCAGGATGCGTTGTTTTGAACCAGGAAAAAAAGGATTTAAAGATTAGCAGGATCCTGTCAATCCTTAAATCCTTCCTTTCCTGGTTCAAGACGAACTTTCCCAACCTCTATAATCAATCCTCGACCCTTCTTTTACTTAAAACCCTTTCAAAGCCCTTTCACTTCCCTTTTATAACCCAATCAAAGCCGCTCGGAAAGGGCCATGATATGGGAGTGAATAGACTAAAAAATGGGATATTTCAAAAGCAGTCCTGACCAACCTAAATCGGAATAAGTAGCAGACCATAGGTCTAACTACTAACTACTAACTACTAACTACTAAATACTTGCCTGATTGCGGATCAATTTCACCAGCTCGCTTCGCTGTAGTAAACCGCTTTGTCGCCACACCTGTTCGCCATTTTTATAAAGAATTAATGTGGGTACTCCTTGAATTTGGAATTTTGCCGCTAAGGCCTGGTTTCTATCCACGTCAATTTTGATGATGCTGAGGGAATCACCAATTTCTTCCTTTACTTCTTTCAATATCGGTGCTAAGGTCTGGCAAGGACCACACCATGTCGCCGAAAAATCAACTAGTACTACTTTATTACCTTGAATTAATTCATTAAAACTTGCCATTTGTTTAGATTTTAGACATTAGATTTTAGATATAAGAACTAGCAAAATGCTAGAATAGTTTTTTATTAGATTTAAGACATTAGAGTTTAGATATAAGAACTAGCAAACTGTTAACATTGTTTTTATTAGATTTTAGACATTAGATTTTAGATATAAGAACTAGCAAACTGTTAACATTGTTTTATCTATTATTTTAATATAACAAATACTTAGAAGCATAGGTTCGAAACTACGCTCTAATGTCTAAAATCTAATTTCTAATATCTAATCCCTACACAGTTCTTCAAGATCTTCGATTGTGCCGGTAAACATATTTAGGTCGACTGGGCCTTTTATTCCTCTAACAGATCCTTTTTCCGAAAACTGCCAGAAGTTCCAGTGCTTTTTTGGTCGTTCTACCCAGAAGTTATAGTTAGCAATCCAAAGGGTATAATCTTCGAATTCCTTTTCTAGGAAGTCGGCGAAATACTTATCTCCGGAATATAAAATTGGTTTTATGTCATAATGATTTTCTACGAGCGTCAACCAGCGCTTTAGACCTACTTTCAAACTGTCCATCGACTGGTTTCTCGGCATTTCTTCAATATCCAACACCGGTGGAAGGTCTCCCGACTCTAGTTTTACTGTTTTAATGAAGTTATTAGCCTGCTTGGTTGAGTTTTCATTGGGGCGGAAGTAATGATATGCCCCGCGAAGCTTATTCCTTTTTTTTATCGCTTTCCAGTTTTCTTTAAATGCGCGATCTTTCGCACGCTCGCCCATCGTCGCGCGGACAAAGATAAAATCAACCGGGAATTCGTCATGTATCGTCAATACTTCGTCCCAGGAAATATCACCTTGATATTGGGAGACATCAAGGCCGTAAATCTTATCGTCATAGCGCCGCATGAGCTCTTTATTACGGATATCGTATTTCGATAAGTCCTCTCTTTCTATCTTTCCTTTCTCAAACCATTTCACAAAGAGATAAGATATACCGGCGCGATGCTGGATAGCAAAAATTAGGAACACTAAAGCGAGTGGAATGGCAATGCTCCAAATCAACAACTTACGTTGAACCTGTTTATCTGTTTGCACTTTTTTCTTGCCAGATTTCCTGCTTTTTGACATATTGCGTGAAATTAGGCTATTTCTGCCGCATAGTCAAAAAATATTTATTCATGATTGTTTATAACCCCAAGGACTGGTTTAAGACCATTAGTTATCTTCACAATAGCAAAATATTCAAACGTCTTTTACCCTATCTTATCATTTCTATTTTTGTTTCCTGGGGGCTGGCATATCTAGAGCTAGAGTATCTGAAACTTTCTGATCGGAGCTGGATCAAGAATATTACTACCGTGCATAACCTATTGGGCTTTGTCCTGTCGTTGCTTTTAGTTTTTCGAACGAATACCGCTTATGACCGCTGGTGGGAAGCGCGCAAACAATGGGGCGCATTGACGAATACCAGCCGCACACTTGCCATCAAGATGAATGCTTTTCTCGACCCACAAGATAAAGTAAACCGTAGCTTTTATAGAAAGTCGATTGCTTTGTTTGCCGAAACCTTGTACACCTACCTGCGTTCGGATTATACGAAGTTTATGCTGGATGAAGTGGAGCACCCGGAACTAAATGCATTGGATGAAAAGAAGCACGGCCCGAATCAGGTTGCTGCATTAATCTACAAGAAGACCAATATATTGTATAAAGATGGGAAACTTTCAGGAGATCAATTTATCCTGATCAATAAAGAATTGACAGCACTCACCGAAGTGACGGGTGCATGCGAACGCATAAAAAACACACCGATACCTTTAGGTTATAGCGCATTTATCAAAACCTTTATCGTTTTATATACAGCGACTCTACCTATTGGACTGGTATTTTCCATGGGCTATTTTGTTACTGCAGCCGTTCCATTCATATTTTATGTTCTTGCCACCTTGGAAATGATCGGCGAATCGATTGAAGACCCGTTTGGTTCAGATTCTGATGACCTCCCAATCGAGAAAATCTCGGCTAACATTAAGAAGCATACCCAGGAAGTACTTCTCCCCTAGTTTGAGCTTTTTTTAAGAATAGTAAGCGTATTCAGTAAATAATGAAAAAGTAGGGCAACCGTTTTTACGACGGTTGCCCTTTAGTTTTACGCGATGTTTTGATCAAAATAAACGATAAACTGGGTTGGATTAAGCCCCCGATGATCTTTAATTGATTTCGCAAATTTTCCGTAGGATGAAAAGCCGCAGTAAGCCGCTAAATAAGCTAGTTTAAAGCTTCGTGCCTGTTCGGTTTTACGCAGGTAGTCTTCCAAAAAGCAAATTCGCAGAATATTCACGTAATTTGGAAAATCACTTCCTTTGTTCTTGTTTACGACATAAGAAAGATACTTGGAATTACAGCCGATTTCTCGAGCTGCCGATGTAATGGAACAAGCTGGATTAAGGAAGTAGCGTTCTTGTTCCCATTCGTTTAGTGCATTCAAAAGTTTGCCCTCTGTTTCATGGCTCATGTAAGCCTTCGTGTTAGAAGATTCGTTTTTTGCAATCATACAATTTGGTTGTTTTACTATTAATATTTAATTCGCAGATTTAATTTATTTGTGTTTCGCAGATTATAGTTTTAAAGGCTTCGCAGCGCCTTGTTGTTTATTATTTAATGAATTATCTAATTTAAATCCAGGTAATATCCTAGATTATTCTCTTTGCCATCGACCATATCTTCGATAGCCCCATTTTTATCTTTTGCCTCCTGATGGAGTTCCTCATAGTCCTTCGTGTATAATGCATTCGGGACCACATTCACATCAAATATCAGCTCCTCTTTGTCGGTCGTAGCAAAATTGCCGTAAAGCTCAATATAATGCTTCGCATAGCCCACGTTTTTTGCACTATTGAATCGCAGACTGATGATTCCCTCTTCACCGGGAGGAACGTTCTTCGTTGTGATTTTATTAACGACCAGACAGCCACAAGATGTAATAATGTCCGTGAGCAGCAGGGGAACATCTCCTGTGTTCTTAAATTTATAGACAACATCTAACTCTTGGCCCGTAAGAATCGGGTAATAATGACGATCATTATCGATGATCTCAATCTTTGTCTTTTTTCCTTTGAAATCAGTACAAGAGGAAAAAATGATCAACAGTATGTAACAACTATATACTAATTTACTCATTTTACTAAAATTTTTAATTAAAAACTTGAACTTCATCCAAACCTAGTCTCGATAGTTGTGGATTACTTGTACTGATTTTTATTTCACTGACGATATTTGCTTCAAATTTTTCCAACGGAATAGTTAGCGTGTAGACCGAATCTCCCTCTTTAGTATCGACGATATCGGCGCGGAAAATAACTTTCCCACCCTGCAACACCTCTACTTTGGATGGTGCTCCATATTGATGGCGTTCGTTTTTTAGAAATCTAAGCTTCATCTCTTTCATCTGGTCGAATGCTCCTTCCTCGAGAATAAGCGTCATGGTTTTGCTCGCGGTTAACCATCCTTGGTGAAAGTCGTTGTCAAAACCAAGTACACCATCTGCCAAGGGTGTTTTATCTAATACATCGTTTTCATTGCTGACCACGCTCAACAGCTTCGTAGACTTTAGTTGATTTGGTTTCTGCAATTTTCCTGCATAAGCATTCCATTGCGCCAAATAATCGCCCAAATCGCCATTGGACTCCTTGAAAACTTTTAGTTTTCCATCGTCTACATCCTTTTTCAACTGCTTCATCAGTGTGTTTGCGAATCGATTTGGACGAACATGCTGATCCACGACTTCGAAAGCTCCTCCTTTATTCAATCCGTTGCTGTACGCAATTTGCAAACTTGTATATCGGAACGCCGCTAATAGCTTTTCTAATGCTTCTCGTTCATAACCTTTTGTTTTCGGTAAAACTTTTTGAAGCGACTCGTTAAGGCTCAAGAAATTACTCGCGTTAAAATATGATGATTTCACTTCTGGAAAGCCTGCGTACAGCGAGTACGGTTTAGCCTTTGTAGCAAAATCGTCTTCCAATTGTAAATAATAGTCAGCGAGTAGCTGATGTGACTTTGGGTAGAACTTTTTAAGGTATGCTTTTGTCAGTTTATCTATCTCCAGTTCTGTATTTATCATTAACGCAGCGGCAACATATGTCTTAAGATCATCGAAGCTACTATAATCATATCCAGCGGCATTTAAGAATATCCCTTCGACCCCTTCTTCCTTAAAACCTTGAAGCTGTGCTTTCAGGACGTTTAGGGATGGTAAGGGTGTTAAGTAGTCGTCAAAATTCGATGAATAATCCCATAGATAAATGGTCTTCGTTTTCGATTTCCAAGCCTCAATTTCATCAATAAACGATTGAAACTTCGAATTGTCCTTGAAATTGGTAATTTTTGGTAATTCAATGGTACTAAAAAAGAGTCCTGCATTATCTTCGAACGCATAAGCAGGCGGCTCATTTACCGAATGATATCGGATCGTGAAGAATTGATGTTGGCGAAACTGCTTAGCCAATTTATTGATCAATAGTACAACTGCAGGCGCGGCATTTTTATCTGTATTTCCTGCAGCTTGACAACGGTCGCAAGTACATGACAGCAAATTATCATTTGGAGCAATCATAAACTTCATGCCTTCTTCAGGCTTATCGCTAAAATTGTCCTGAATATATTCCTTTAGTTGATTGTATAAGGTATCACTACTAAAGCAATACTGTTCTTGTGTAATCTTGCCATTTACTTCGGCCCATACGCCCGGAGCATCTTGTATGATGCGCGTAATGTTATGCCCCCAGATCCCCCATTCGGTATCTAAATTGTTCGTCCCTAATAATGCTGCATACTCCACGTTGGTATTTGGCGCGTAATGTGGTTCACGATAAATAAAATCGAAATCCTTGCATTGATTAGTAAATGTGAGATAGGCAGGCGGCAGGTCATCTGTTTTTATTTCCTTTTTGACCTGTCCCAGGCTTTCGATCAGTTGATAGCTCATCCAAGTGGCAATCGCTTTCGTCTTTACGCGTATATGCAGTTTATCTTTGGTATGCTGAATACAGTAGTCGTTATTCAAATCTGCTGCTATCTCTACATGTATTTGCTTATGATTTGCAGGGAAGTTTCGATTGTCTTCAGCTCGACTGAATAGATCTTTCTTTGAAGTCCGCTTGCTCAGATGATTGAATAGATATTCCTGCCATTGTTCGCTGGCCGCGTCTTGTTCTGCGGTCAAAACATACGCATTCGCATCTAATCCATAGAAATCTGATTCACAAGAGGTAAACAACATGATAAAGCAACTGAAGATGATATTAAAAAGCAACATTGACTTGCAAAAATAAGTTATATAAATTACGGTACTGTTCAGGATTTGGGCTTGTTTGAAAATTATACCAAGTCCCCATAACACTTGCCGATACGTTTTTAGTTAATAAGCGTCCGACGCCTGCTCCTACCATGCTATTCATCACCGAAAGGGTATTGAAACTTTGGTAATCAAGAATATCAACGTCGGGTGTTGACCCCATATTTGCCAACGCTAGAACATAATTTTTAGGATTATCAAAACTATATCGTGCTTGCGCTGCTACATTATAGACCCACTTCTCCTGCAACACTGCCTGTGTGAACTTGGCTTGCAGCCTGAACTGGTTGAAGTCTTTCCCAACGCCCACAACTGCGGAACTCAACTTTTCATCGTTATAAAGTTTCCTATGACCAACGCCCAATTCTAATTCCCAGTCCTTCGGAAATGTTCGAATAATAGCACCGTGAACGGCAAATTTAGAGAAATATTTGTTAGACACGCTAAAATCTACTCGAGATGCCCAATGGCTACTCCAATTTCTGCCCCATTCCAACTGTCCTTGGACGCCCTTGCCTTCTTCTCTACCTGAATAGAATACACGGGCCGTATAGTTGTTTTTAGCACTCGTACGCATGTATTCTAAGGCGGAAATGGTCTGGATCGAATAGTAGTCGCCATAACGAGATCGCATATGACTGATTGCGAATTCGTTCTGATACATTTTGTAGTTCAAGTATTTTAAATTTGCTTTGAACTCGTCCAGCTCCAGTAAACTCGGCTCATAGAATGACTGATAATAAAAGGCGGAGTCGTATTGCTTTAATTTCTCGTAAGCAAGGCCTTTGAGGTACTTCAGCTCCTTGTTCGCCGGCTGATACTGCAATCCCTTATCGGCAACTAGAAGGGCTTCATTTTCAGCCTTTTCAGACAACAATTGAGCTGCATGATCATGTGAGGCTTGCACATAGGCATTTACAACTTCGTTATGATAGGGGTTTCGGATGACTTCATCTCCCATTAGCGCCCAAATATCTTTGGTCGGAGCACCATTCAATTGCATCGCCGATGCTAAGCGAACTTTAAATACGCTTTCATCTGGAAATGCTTCATTAGCACGCTTCGCAAAAGTTAGCATTTGCCCTTTATCTTGCATTTGATGGGATAGGTTAACTGCATAAAGCAACGCTTGCTGATTTTTCGGAGAAACGTCCAACCAACGGTTTACCCAATTCATGGCATCTCGATAACGCTGTGCCTCTGTACTTTCTTTTACTACCTGAGCCATCATGTCGTTAAAACCGGACATGTAATAGAATTGCTGATCAGGTTTTAAACTCGCTAATAGGGCTTCATAGCTGCTTACAGCCTTATCATACTGCTGAAGGCGCATATATATGCTCGACTTTTTTAATGCTAAGTTTGCATCACTTGGGTTAGCACGATGCATTTCTTCGAGAATCTGTAGTGCATCGGAGAACTTACTTTGTTGATAATAAGCGTTAAACAGACCATTATTGATAAAGTCGCGATATTCAGCATTTGAATGCGGAATCATCTGGCGAAGCTTAGTTTCTGCCAAGTTCCACTCTTCTGCAGCTAGATGATCTTTAATTTCTGAGCTAATGACCCTCACATAGCCATCTTTTAAATCGCTATCGTTAGGATAGTTCAAGAACATGGTTTTTGTCAACTGATTTACCTTAGATTGGTCATTCTTTAAACGATATAATTCTAGTTCCTTTGCTGAGAGCGTCTTTGAGTTACCTTTGATGCGCATAAAGCTGTGTAAACGATGTAGCGCTTCGTCATATTGCTGTTGCGCTACTAAGCTATTGAATACAACTTGGAATGCCTCATCATTTCCTGGAGTTGCGTCGAGGATTTTGCCATAAAGCACCGCCGGATCGTTCTGTTTGGCCGATCGCGCCGCTTCTAATAGAAAGTACTGATATTGCCCGCCATTGATAGCGGATGGGTCATTCTTGATAAAGGCAAGGATCTCATCGTAGCGTTTATTTTGTTCTAACAAGGCGACTTTCTTTTGCCTCAAGGCGTTGTTGGCTGGAAAGGTATTTAAACCCCGCTCAGTTGTTACCAAAGCGCTATTATAATCACCCGCCTTTATATAGCCATTGATTAGGTCCATGTAGACTTCGATATTCTTTGGCTTTTCCTGCAGCAGTAATTTATTCACTTCGATGGCATCGTCGATACGTCCCGACTTTCGCTTGCTATTCGCAGTCAATTCCATTTGATAATTGAGGTCGTCCTGAATCTGTCCATCCTCTGGAAAGATTTGAGAAATACGCTTTAAGAGACGGTTGGCTTCCACTTCATTGCCCTGAAGTCTATAAAGCTCTATCTTTTTGCGCCAAAGTCCTTTCCAATAGGGATTAACCTCTAATAGTTCATTGACATAGCAAATAGCACTTGAATACCGTTTGGTTTCAGTTTCTACTGTTACTAGAAGATGTCGGGAATCAACATTGCCAGGATTGAATTCCAGAGATTTATTCAATTCGAAACGTGCCTTATCATATTGCTTGGTCAATACATAGTATTTTCCCAACAACATTTTAAGATCAGAATCCTTAGGGGATTTCTTCAAGTTTATTTCTGTCAATTGTTTTCCATCTTGTAGTTTCCCTGCTTGATATAGGCTGTTGATTTTCTTAACAACATCGCCTTTGTCGCTTATGCTGACTTTTTGCTGGCCATAAAGCCTATTGCCGGAGAAATCGACCATGCTGCCAGTGCATAGCAAGAGCATGAACATTCCCGTGCGAAGATATGTATATTTGCGGTTCATTAAATTTTAAGCTAACGGTTTAGTGACATGTTTAAGCTGCTTTTGACTCGGTATTCGATTGAAATCCCTGGCGGGTCATAGTTCCCCATTTGAATTTTTTCTTAGTCAGGAATTGCCAGTATCCTCTCAAAGAGAAAAACACTACAAAAGGGTGATAGAAAAATGCTTCGAACGATGAAAAGAGAATTAGCTTTAAATACTCTGCAAATGTTTTATACTGTTTTTTAATGGACAAGTCGAATACAATTGTTAGGGTCGAGATACTTACTCCAATCAGATAAACGTAGAGCAGCATTAACCAAAAGGTGTTGAAGTTAATCTGTTCGGTGTAGAGCTGAAAGATTAAGAAGAACAAACCGGTCGTCTCAATTATCGGTGCTAACAATTCAAAGAATAAGGCATAAGGCATAATTACGAGTCCCATGCGCCCATAGCGCTTATTGAATAGAAAGCGACGATGTACGAAAAAGATTTGTAATAAGCCCCTTCCCCATCTCGTTCTTTGACGAGCCAAGACATTGAGGTTTGGCGGGCCTTCAGTCCAACAACATGTGAATGGTGTCTGGACAATACGATAAGGTTCTTTATGCTCACGTTTGTAAGCGATCATTCGCAATGTCATGTCCATATCTTCCGCATGTGAATTTGTGTCAAACCCACCGCAGTCGATAACGGTTTGCTTCTCAAACAATCCGAACCCTCCAGATACATTCGGTATGGAATTGATAGCAGACCAGCCCATCTTTGCCACCAAATACGAACGTAGGTATTCGGTTTCTTGAAATGTGGGAATTACCTGTCTCGGAGGTCTTACACGCGTAATCTTCCCTTCCTGTACCTCGCATCCATTCGCCATACGCATCGTAGCACCTACAGCGATAACCGGGATATCCGAATCTAAAACCGGTAGAATAACTTTGGTAAGCGTGTCTGGCGCAAGAATACAATCTACGTCTGTATTGATGAAATAGTCGTACTTCGCCACGTTTACACCGGCGTTCATCGCGTCAGCTTTCGTCCCTCCATTGACTTTATCTACAACAATGACTTTGTCATACAATGGGTTAAACGATTTGAATACACGCTTCATCGGCCTACATTCAACTTTGTTGATATAAGCATAAGGCACTTCGACCATTTCAAAATTTGAGATTAGCAGATCCAATGTGTTATCCGTACTTCCATCATTCACAATGATGATCTCGTAGTTCGGGTAGTTTAGACTTAGTAAGGATTTTACGCTGTCAATAACAATTACCTCTTCATTATAAGCTGGCGCTACAATGGATATACCAGGTGCTGCTTCAGGATATTCGACCAAAATACGCTCCTCGCGGACAGTATATCTTGTTTTATGACGCCAAATATTAAAGTAGCCCATTACCGCAAGTGACAAATATATGAGCGTAATCGATGTGGCATAAAAGAATATGCCATACCCATAGATAGAAAATAATATATCTAACATCTGTTTTGTCCTTTATGGTTAAAGACCTGATTGATAAGTCACCTGGTCAAAGATTTTCTTTCCAAACTCGTTGCTCTTAGCTGATAATTCTCTCAATGCGGTACTACCTTCTTCGCCGTATTGCTGAATAGCATATGCCACTTCAATTTTAAGCTCATTGTCGAAAATCCGGTTATAGCTATAGCATAGAAAGCCTAGTCCCTCAGCAGTTTTGAATTGGGTAATAGCTTTGATAATAGCGCGTTGTACATCTTTACTAGTCATCGGGAATAGCTTGAAAAGATTAGGTTCAACCTCCTGATGTCCCAATTTCCCGAGGGTCTCGATGATGGATATTTTTAAGATGCTAGAACTTTCAGTTTCCAACATGCTTGCAAGAATTGGTGTAGCTTCCGTTTGCTTGAAGAATCCGATTTCTTTGATCATAAAAGCTTTAAATGCCTCATTTTCGGAACTCCTTACCCAACGAGTTAGTAAGGGAAGAGGTCCGCTCTTAGCTCTGCTCGTCAAGAAATGATGTATCAGGATTTCATCTAAAGCATTGAAGTCAGAATCAAAGCTATCCTCTAAGAACTTGAACGGATCGTTAGTATCATACTGCAAGGCTGCAGCACGCGCATGTTTCCTTAGCCCTTTATCCTTGTGATAAGCTGACCGCATTATTATAGCTCCTGCGCAGCCATTGCCTAGGTCGTCAAGCTTACGTAGTGCATTACGACGACGGCTCGAGCTGCTTGACAACAGTTCTTTTTCCCAAAAACATGGAATTGCGTATGCATTTAACAATGCTCGAACATTCTGTTGGTTGACTTTGTTCTTTTTCCCCGACCCGATCTGGATGAGATCAATGATGATATCAGTAAACACCATCTTATCTTGTTTATTCTTCACTAATCGGATGGAATCAGCAAGCTGAAAAGCAACATGCTCTTCCGATAGATTTCTTTCCTCAAAAATAATTGCATTGATACGATCCCCCATCTTCGTTTCAATGCGATTCTTTCTGCGCTCGATAGCTTTATGATATAGATTAATAGCTAAAAAGCGAATTAAGCTAAAAATGTAGACTAGCACCAGAATCGATACAAGTAGTACCGTTAGACGGATGATCAGCGGATACCCGAAGAACTTGCTCTCCAGATATAGCGCATAATATTGAATGTAATAGGTAAGATCCATAATGTTTTAAAATAAGGTAAACGATTTAGTAATGCTGATTTGTGTACTTTTTGTTCCTGTTTGTTGTTAATTCAAAATTAGAATCAACACAAAAGAAAATTATCTCATTTTTGTAGGTTTTTGACCACTTTGGAAAATAAGACATAGTGATACACTTTTTAAAACCTTAGTTTTAAAGACATTACAAAACATCCGCCCATAACTTTCCCTCCTATCCATTTTCTGAATTCGGAAAAAAAAATGGTAAAAATTCGGAAACTGGACAGAGAAAAAACCGGTGGACATTTCCTGTTTTCTGCATGTTTATATCAAAATCAGTATAATTTGAAAAGATGATTTGAGCAAACAATGATTTTTATCACAAATGTCTACTGATTTTGAGATACTAATCGAGAAGGATCTATAAAATATTGATGAATTTGAGAATTTTCTCAGAAGAATTGTAAAAGATAGGTACTGTCTCAAACTAAAATGAGCCAATAATTAAGGAATGTCCCCTATTTTTCAAGAAGTTAAGTTGATATTTAAAGTTAAATACTGACTTCGCTACGGATTTCTTCGATATACTGGGACGGAGTTTTACCCATGACCGATTTAAATGCGGTAGTAAACTTACTGTGGGAGGAAAAGCCGCTAAGCTCTGCCAAATATGCCAGTTTATAATCTAATAAAGTGTGATCTGCATTGATCTTCTCCAAGAGGTAAATGATTTTCTTATGTTGTAGGTAATCATTAAAATCAAGATTCCTATATTTTTTAATGATATGAGAAACGTATTTCTGGTTGGAGCTTAGCCGACCAGCAAGCTTATTGAGTGTTAAATCTCGCTCTAAGAAGAAGTTCTCATGTTCTAAAGCCGAAAGTTCTCTGATTAGCCTTGTTTCCGTTTCTAATGCTATGTTTAATTCCGAATCAGTACCACTGCTTTCTGTACTACTGCGATTCTCCTGCGCGAGATGGGTAGACAACTCTTGCTTCCTTGGTTCTTCCCTATAGTTCAGGTTCGTTGTGACTATCACTCTATTAAAACGGCTAAATCGTATTTGATATACTAATAACAGAATCACAATGACAGAGGCAACAGAAATGCACCACCAAAATAGCAACTTATATTTACGATTCTCCAAATCCTCTTTGCGCAATTCCATAATAATTCGAGAAGAAATCTCCTGCCCAATCAAATATCTGTCGGCATCCAAGACCTGTTGTTTTTGCAAAAATTCATTTGCCATCTTATCATTTCCAGATAACATATAATACTTTGCACTAGTAGCCGTGTATAATTCTTTCAGCCTTAGCCGTCCAGGCTTTATGATATATGCACTCGTATAGTCCAGATAATGCTTACAAGAATCTAGATTGGATAATTTCAGATGATGCTCCGCTAATCCACGATAAACAAACGGAATAATATTTCGATCAACTTCACTTAAAAAACTCAAGGAAGTATGCATGAGTTCATAGGATAAATCGGCATTACCAAGTTCTAGCTCACAGATGCCCTGCAAATGATAATTTGCCGCTTTTTTTAGTCTTAATGTACTATTTGATTCTGAATCAAGTGCAATAAGTCGTTTTGCGCTATCCAGCAATTCAAGTGCGACGCGATAGCTACGGGTATTCATCTTATAGAGCGCTTTTTCCTGAAAGAGCTCTATCTGAATATCAGCCCTTACATCTGCATCATCAAGCAGATCACACATACGTTCTGCAGTTGCCAAATATGCTCGCGACTGTTCGTACAAGCCTAGCTCGCGAAAATTGGTGGCCAGCATTTTGGAAAACACAGCTCTCCATCGGTTATAACCTGTCAACTGAGCTAAGCGATCACCAATCGTCGCGTATTTGATAGCACCTTGTATATTCCCCAAGCTTTGCTGAATGTTGCTGTTTAGTATATAACTTTTGATCTTTTGTTCATCAGTTTTTGCAGCCTCGAAAACAGAATCCCCAATCGCTGCCGCCCCTTCTACGTCTGAATCCATATATTGTTTATGACAGGCATTATAAAGGCTGTCGAAATTACTCGATTGCCCCAACGCAATAAAAACAATGCTGAAATAAAAGAATATGGAAAGAATATGCCTATACATACTAATGATTACTTCATTACCGACTTCTCACGGAATTCGATTGGAGAACAGCCCATCTCCTGATTAAAATTTCTATAGAAGGAAGCTCGAGAATTAAATCCACAATGCAAAGCCAGTTCCTCGATATTCATATCAAAAGCTTCATCACTTAGGTATATGCACGCTTCCTTGATACGCAGGGCATTAATTACTTTCAGAAAACTATCGTTAAAATGCAGTTTAAAAAACTGTTGTATTACCGGTTTTGATACATTTAGCAACTTTGACATCTTATCGATGCTAAACTCGGTATCGAGATACGACTTCTCTACAAGGTAATCTATAATCTTAAGCTTTATGCCCTGTTGCTCAGCATAGGTTAAACCGGTCAAATTACGCTCAAAAGGATCCACATTTAAGTCTCCAGTAAACGACTGCATTTCCAAGCGCAGGGGCTTCCGAAGCCGGCCCAGCAGATAATTGTAGCCCAGCAAGCTACCAAGCAGCATAATGAAAAAGATAGTAGCGCCTGAACTCGGCGCATCCGCACTTCCTTTTTCCATCATCCTATTCAAAACGAGAGTGAGCATAAATATAGACGACACGAGAATGAGGATAACGCTATAATAATATATTCTTCTTTCCAGGCGCGCACGGTTTGCACCATTGTTACTAATAATAAAAACGCCGACAGGATAAAAAAACCAAGAAAGGCCCATTAGGCTGTATAGTACTAAGTAGTACTCGCTTCGATATTCCATGCGAAACGAATAGGATGAGATAAACACAAAATGTCCGATCAGACCAATCAAAAAGGGTAATCCGTGTAACAAGACCTGTTTTGCCGTAATTGCCTTTTGTTCAATTGCGCGGTATGCAAAATATAAGAAAGGTCCATACATCAATCCAAATGGTGCCGAACGATCTACATAAATAAGCCCGGGAAGAAGGTCTCTAAATATAGCCGCATGGCAAATATGTACGAGCAAAGTCAGTAGGAAAAACTGCGCCAGTCTGTCCATCACTGTTTTCTGATTGACATAGTAGCTAACCTGCAGTCCCAGCAAACAAGTAATAGACGTTGCACAATATAGAAACGTGAAAATCATATATTCTGCAATATTTTAAGTCTGTATTCGGATGGCGATATGCCATTAAACTGTTTGAAATATCGCGTAAAGGATGTCCTTGAATTGAACCCGCAAAGGTTCGCCAAGAATTCCAGTTTCAAATTATCCGTCCCACTATTTAAAAGCTGAATGGAATATGCGATCCTATATTTCGCTAACCATTCGTAAAAGTTGCTTTCTAAGCTGGTATTGATGATATAAGATATATGATGCTTCGGAATATTAGCATATACCGATAGCCCCTCTAAACTTAAGTTGGCATCGAGAAAAAGCTGCTCACCTTCCATTATGCTATTTAACTTCTCTTTATAAAATTCAATCGTTTCTCTCGCTAAATTGAGATGTACCAACTCATCAACCAGCGGCAGGGCTTCCTTTTTCTTATCCACTCTCGATGTGTAGATATACCATACGATCAGTCCCATGGAAATAATCATTAAGGCGATGACAACAAAAAGCGGGTTTACATCAAAATCAAGATGCATGACCTCATTAAAGAACAGCAATCCGAAAAAGAAAGCGGCAGCAACCCCTAACAAAGCCAAGTTTTCGACAAAAAGGATCTTATTGACCTCTGCAGTCTCCGACTTAAGTTTAGAAGATTTGAAAAGTATATAAACAGGATATCCGGTTAGCAAACAAAAGACGGTAAGCATATATGGAACATGAACCTCTGGATACCAGCCAGTCGGATTCAACAGGAATAATATCAAAAACGAAATCAGCGGCGTTAGGTGAAGCAACACCGTGCCTGCATCTACTCGTTCCTGCAAACTCGCCTTAAAAATGAAAAATAGAAGTGGCCCATATACCAAAGGTATAGGCAAAATAATCACATTTAAGATAAGAATGACATGTATACAAAGGATGGAAAAAAACAGACCGATAATGAGCCCAAATAATCCGTAACGTTTGATTGCCCTATTCAACATCGCCGAATCTTTATATTCAAAAAATACAGTTAATAAATCCTGGTTAACGTCGTTTTGCACAACGTTTTACAAATATACTTATTTATTTTTTTAATTAAGATTCTTCCCATTATAGAAAATATTATCATAGTATGAGGGAAATCGCAACTTCATTAACCGTAATGGTTAAATATTAACCTTTAAGGCATTTTAAATCTTATTTCCGATATTTTTTAACTTTTATCAGTGCGAGTTAATTAGGAAAATAGAATTAATGCAAACAAAAATAGGCCTAAATTGTTTGTAATGCAGTATGCAGAATCAAACCCCAACAAATTCTGGCAAAACTCTTATCATCTCCAATCGATTGCCAGTCAAAATAGAACGTAAAAAAGGAAAGCTGAAATTTACCGCAAGTGAAGGTGGGCTAGCGACCGGACTAGGCTCATTTTACAAAGATAACGGCTCTTGGTGGATCGGATGGCCCGGAATTATTCCGAAATCCGAGGAAGAGGAACAGCACATCCGAGCGGAATTATATAAGCTAAATCTTATACCGGTCTTTCTAACACAGACAGAAATAAAAAATTATTACGAAGGCTTCTCCAACGCTGTGCTATGGCCACTATGTCACTATAGACCTAGCTACGTCGAGCTTCGCGACGACTATTGGGATGCCTACGAACAGGTCAATCAGAAGTTTGCCAAAGCGTCACTCCCTTATATTGAGGAGGAAACCACCGTATGGGTTCATGACTATCAGTTGATGCTATTGCCCAAATATATTAGGGAGCAAAGTCAGCCCAGCAGTATAGGATATTTCCATCATATCCCCTTCCCTCCTCCCGAACTCTTTAGTATGTTGCCCTGGAGAAAGCAGCTATTAGATGGCCTTTCCAGCGCCGATTTAGTGGGATTCCATACCTATGAGAATGCACATAATTTCCTGGAGTCGAATCAGACCTTGCTGAACGCTGAAATCCATCATCACCATATCAAACTAGAAGGTCGAAGTTGCTTTGTCGATGTTTTCCCCATGGGGATAGACTATGAAAAATACAAAAGCCAAGCAATCGACAAGAAAACGCAGCTTTATGCCGCCGAGCTCAAAAAGCTTTTCGAGGATAAAAAGATTATCCTTTCTGTAGATCGTTTGGACTACAGTAAAGGCATTTTACAACGTCTTGCATCCTACGAGAAGTTATTGTTAAAATATCCAGAACTGCAGGAGAAGGTCGTGCTTTACATGCTTATCGTTCCTTCTAGAGATCAGGTGAATCAATATAAAAAGCTGCGCAACGAAATCGACCGTAAAGTCGGCAATATCAATGCGGTTTTAGGATCACCAGGATGGCAGCCCGTCTCTTATTTCTATAAATCGCTACCCTTCGATAAGCTGTCAGCAGTTTATGCTGCCGCCGATGTATGCTTAGTGAGTTCGCTCTACGACGGCATGAACCTGGTTGCGAAGGAGTACATCGCCAGCAAGCAACTCCAGACTGGAGCCTTGGTACTCAGCGAGTTTGCTGGTGCATCCAAAGAGCTTTCCGATGCCTTACTGATCAATCCTTATGCTATTGAAGACTCTAGCGATATCTTATATGAGGCGTTGATGATGTCTGAGAGCGAGAAACAAGAACGCATGCAAGCAAGTCAGCAAGTGGTAGAGAAATTCAATGTATTCCATTGGGTCAATCTCTTTTTCCAACGACTTCGAGAAATAAAGGAACAACAAAACAAGGCCATCACACGTAAAGTCAAAGATCAGGTCAGAACCTCGATCAAGTCGACTTATAAGCAGGCGACCAACAGGTTGATTCTTTTGGATTATGACGGAACGTTAGTTGGATTCAACAAGGACGCTGCGAAAGCAACCCCTACTGCTGAGCTCCATCAATTACTAGAAAACATCGCAAATGATAAACAGAATACGCTTTCTCTGGTAAGCGGTCGTAAATACGACAACATGCAAGACTGGTTTCCCGGCAAATCATTCTTTACCATTGCCGAACATGGTATCTGGTCCAACTTTCCAAACCACCAATGGCATATCAAGGAAGGCTTATCGAACGAATGGAAGGTCTTTGTACGTAGTATCCTTCAACGCTTTACCGACCGAACGCCAGGTTCGCTGATTGAAGAGAAAACTTACTCCTTAGCCTGGCATTATCGCAAAGTCGATCATGCTCTAGGAAAAATAAAAGCACAGGAACTATTACAAGAACTCCACCCCTTGGCAAATGAAATCGGTTTGCAGATCATCAATGGCGATCGGGTAATCGAGATCAAAAACATGGAGATCAATAAAGGGAAAGCGGTAGTTCAACTAGTTAATGAGATCAACCCGGACTATATCCTTTGTATTGGCGACGACGCTACGGATGAAGATATGTTTAACGAATTACCGGCAAATGCTGTAACGATTAAAGTCGGGAATAAGCAATCTGCAGCCAAATATTTCGTTGAAAATAAAGAAGAGGTTTTACAATTACTGACTGAATTGACGCAGTCATAACACAAAATACGATTGAATGAATAAAAAACACTTATATAACTCTGGCATTATTGGTAATTGCAATTTCATCGCTCATGTACACAAGAGCACAAACATCAACTGGCTCTGCTGGCCAACCTTTCGCGACAGCTTTGTCTTTGGTTGCTTGCTCGATAAAAATAAAGGTGGCGAGTTTAACATACGATTGCAGGGAGATAATGTATATTCCAAACAGTATTACCTAGAGAACACCAATATATTAGTTACTGAAGTCCATAGCGACCAGGGCAGTTTCAAAGTAACCGATTTTGCCCCTCGCTTTGAACAATACGAACGTTTCTATAAGCCACTGATGCTTATTCGAATCGTTGAGCCGCTCGAAGGCAACCCGAAGATAAAAGTTACCTGCAACCCAAAAGCGAATTATGGATTGGCAGATTTCCACCGCTCTAGAGGAAGCAATCATGTGCAATTCAATTACGACAATGAACACATGCGGTTGACCACCAACATCCCTATAAGTCATTTCTTCGACGAGGACAAAAGCAGTATCATCCTTTCCGAAAAGAAATATATGGTATTGAATTATGGCAGCGCATTCGAAGCCGCTTTGGAAAAAACTGCTGAGGATTTCCTGATCAGAACCAAGCAATATTGGCGTAATTGGACGAAGAAAGCTGATGTACCTAACTTCTATCAAGATCAAATTATCCGCTCCGCATTGGTGCTCAAATTGCACCAATATGAGGATACGGGCGCTATCATAGCGTCGAGCACGACGAGTTTGCCCGAGTCACCAGGTTCTGGAAGAAATTGGGACTACCGCTACTGTTGGGTTCGCGATAGCTATTATGTATTAACAGCATTAGCCAACATCGGAAAATTCGATGAACTCGAAAAATTTGCCACCTATATTACAGGAATCACACAATCCGACAGTGGAAGATTGCAACCACTCTACGGAATACTTGGTCGACGTACATTGACCGAAGAAACCCTAGACTACCTAGAAGGCTATTTAGGAAACAAGCCGGTACGAATTGGAAATCAAGCTTATGAACATATACAAAACGATGTCTACGGACAAGCGATGATTGCCCTACTTCCTTTATTTACCGATTTCAGATTCCCTGCGGACGAGCGTAAAGATGCAAAAAGCTGGCTAGTCTATATCCTGGATAAGATTGCTACGACCATTGATGAAAAGGATGCCGGTATCTGGGAATTCCGACATATCGCTAACCGACATGCCTATTCCAACCTGTTCCAATGGGCTGGAGCATCCGCTGCCTTGAAGATCGCGAAGCAAAACGGTTATCAAGATATCGAGATCCAAGCCCAAGAACTTAAAGACAAAGCAGCGGCACATATAGAATCATGCTATGACGAGGAGCGAAAAGTATATCGGAATGCATCAGAAGGATCCGATTTGGATGCCAGTACGCTGCAGTTGATTATGATGCACTATTTAGACCCCAATTCTGAACGTGCCAAGCTACATCTGAACGAATTGGAAAAAGTGCTGAAAGGAAAAAACGGCCTATTCTATCGCTATCTGCATCAAGACGATTTTGGAAAGCCGCAATCTACATTTTTAGTCTGTGCATTTTGGTATGTTGAGGCCCTCGCCTGTGTGGGGAGAATCGATGAAGCACAGGAAATATTCCACAATCTAATGGGCTACAGCAATCATTTGGGACTTTTCAGCGAGGATGTGCATGAAGAAGATGGAAGTCAATGGGGCAACTTTCCGCAGGCTTATAGCCATGTCGGCTTGATGAACGCCGCATATCGAATTGCAACAAAATTAGACCGCCCAATCTTTACATAATCTTAACTACCGTTTTACAATTAGATTACAATTGGCACAAGCTTTGCCTATGGATGAATGCAATATTCAGATATTACTATGAAAAATACATTATTCTTTTCACTAGCTCTTGCAACATTAGCTTTTGGAAGCTGTTCTACAGATGACGGTATTCCCACTGGTAAAACTCCGGTAACTATTAAGATGACCGATGCGCCAGCAAATTACGACGCCATTTATTTGAACATCGATGAAATTGAAATCCGTACTGTAAGTGGCGCGGAAGTAATCGACGTAGATGCTGACCCATTTGACATTCTTCAATATCGTTTCGGAAGAGATACGGTAATTGCCGCACATGATGTACCATCAGGAAGAATTCAAGAAATTCGTTTAAAATTAGAGGACGAAGGAAATGAGATCGTTGTCGATGGACAACGTTATCCATTAACAACGCCATCAGGACAATCATCTGGCGTAAAATTGAAAGTACATGATGACTTAATCCCGAATGTAGCTTATACGCTATTGATCGATTTTGATGCTGCGAAATCCGTGCACCAAACTGGAAATGGCAAATGGATGTTGAAACCAGTTCTTCGTGCCATCCCAGTAGCAACATCGGGTGCAATTGAAGGGGTTGTTGCTCCATTCTCCGCATGGCCAAATGTATATGCTATTACAGGAACAGATACAATAGGAACAATCACTAATCCATTAGGTAAATTTTATTTCCCAGGTGTAGATCAAGGTACTTATAAATTAGTAATTGAACCTACAGAACCTGGATACGACACTGTATCACAAGACGTTATTGTAACGCAAGGAAAAGTGACAAATGTAGGTACGATTAACCTAGGAACAGTTTCAGAAAACTAATCCCGATATACTATAAAGTAATAGGCTGTCTATTTTTAGACAGCCTATTTTATTATTACCTGCTTCTATGGAAACATACAAGTTTAATATCATTATAAACTCGCCTCAATAGCATCCCAAAGCGCAATTCTTTTCTGCAACGCCTGCTTAGCGGTCAGTTGCATCTCTTCCCATTTCTTTTCATCCTCCCCTGCCAACTCCATGATCATGCGCATCGCTAATGGACCGTGTTCATCGCCATCTAATTCGATATGGCGTTGGAAATAATAGATCAAACGGTCTAAGTCGGTGTCAGGAAACTGAAGCTTCAAGGAATCCAAAATAGAACTGAACATATCCGGAATTAGATCCTCACGACCAAAAGTAAAAGCCGAAGCAACTTTATGCGGCTCCTGGCTGGCAATACAATCAAAAGTAAAATGTAAAAAGTCTTTGATGCGTGGGTCAAACGACTGTGCATCGATTGCCGCGTGAATGTCCGATATACCGTTCAGACCAGCTACAAAACTTTGAATAGGCTCACAATTTGCTCCTAGCGCCTGCATAGAGTCTAAGTACATTTCGAAATGACTTAATCGGCGCCCATCAAAATACTCATCAGACTCTTCGGCCAGAACTATTTCATTGATCAAATAGCGGGTATCGGGATATTCACTCGCAAACCAAGGCACTTGAGTGCAAGTTAATTGAATCTGCAAAGCCTTCAATAAGGACATAAAATCCCAAACAGCATAAACATGCCCCTCGGTGAATTTCCGAAGATCTTCAACTGTTTTGATTTTCTGATAAAGTGGATGGCTTAAAAGTATAGCGCGTTCTTCGCTAATAAAAGAATGGATAGTGTTAATACGGTTTTGCATCCCCAAAAGTAAACAACACTTATCGATTTAGTGACGTTATGCAGACGAAAATTTTTAAACATATATGTAAGGAAGGTTTGTCTTGAAAAAGATCAGCAGGATGTTTTGTCTTGAACCAAGAAAGGAAGGATAAAAGGATGAGCAGGTTATTTTGTCTGATAAGATGAGCGGGATGTTTTGTCTTTGAACCAGGAA
>NZ_DKLH01000023.1:0-9753 GCF_002455685.1 Sphingobacterium sp. UBA6645 | reverse complement strand
CCTTCCTTTCCTGGTTCAGACGACCCATAGGTCTAACTACTAAATACTAGTCAAAGCCCTTTCAAACCCAATACAAACCCAATGTAAAGCCCAATCATAACCGCTTTGAAAGGGCTTTGATTTGGGTTTAAAAGGAATATGAAAAGCGAAAGACTCATACTTGTTAAGATGTGGTATGTAAGAAAGCAAGATTTTGATATATTCGCTAAAGAAATACATCTTGTATCTATGAAGAAAATCCATATCGTTTTTACCCTCATATTGCTTTTTCAAGGTCTTTTCTTGGGGGCTCAAGAAAACCGTGCAAATAAGATTGAGCTGAGCCAACAGGAAAAAGAGGCGATGTTCTTTCAGAAATTGTGTTTTTCTCAAACGATTTTCCCGATCTATGAGGATATTTTTGGATTGGACGCCGAACCTATTTCATGGATTACAATATACTGGCCGGAAAATAAATTCGGATTTTTGGAAAGCAAGACGATTACCATATCGAACGAACAAGGTGGGGAAATCGTCTTTAGCGACGATCAACAACACTCCGTTAGTATACGCGGTAGTTTGATGGGGAACTCCCAAGTAGTCGATGATAAGGGAAATTGGCTGAATTTCAAGCGTAACTTTGTTGGTAAAATCACGATTGATGGCGAGGACGGCCAAAAAAGTAGCATCAGCAAGAATCTATCGAACAAAACCAAGATTACGACACATTCCGGACAACAAATCACTATAAAAAATACGCGAATCGGCCTAGAAATTTCCGATAATCGAGGCAACAATGCTTTAATCGAGATCGATAGCTGGGGAAATAGAACCCTTTACTATCCTAACGAAGACTATATTGCATTTGAATACATTGATGCAGGTTATCAAATTAGCAGCAATTTTATTAACGATATCTATATTAAAGCAGATTCCGATAGAGGTAATTTGGAAGTTCAAGAAGGATCTACTCCGCCGTACCGTATCATTAACGAATTTCGAAAACCCTTGCCACCAGATGATCCATTTGGTTTTTAGGGATTACCAACATTAATCATGATCGCTATTAAAATTCGATCGCTGTATCCTGACAGCATTCAATATTGCTAACAGCGCAACTCCAACGTCGGCGAACACCGCTTCCCACATGGTCGCCAGTCCGCCTGCCCCTAAGATTAGTACAATTGCTTTTACACCAAATGCAAAACCTATATTCTGCCATACGATGGTCTTGGTCTTCTTTCCAATTTGAATAGCGACAGGGATTTTCATCGGTTTATCATCTTGAATAACGACATCCGCGGTTTCAATCGTCGCATCAGATCCAAGTCCACCCATCGCAATACCAACATCACTTAATGCGACAACAGGTGCATCGTTGACACCATCGCCAACAAAGGCTACAACCTGATCATTGGCTTTAATCGCTTTAAAATGATTTACCTTATCTTCCGGAAGCAGATCACCGAAAGCCTGATCGATTCGTAATTCTTTGGCCACATGCTTAACTACCGTTTCCTTATCTCCACTTAGCATCGTTGCTTTAACGCCCAGGTTGTGTAGCTTGTTGATCGTTGCTTTGGCATCCGCTTTAATGGTGTCTGCAATTGTTATATAGCCTTGATATTGTCCGTCATAGGCAATTGCAATCGTCGTATAGGCGATATCGGCAGGATTGATCGGATAAGCGACTTTGTATTTATCCAAAAGTTTGAAGTTACCTACGAGGAATTCTTTCGAATTGATTTCACCTCGGAGTCCATGCCCTGCAATTTCTTCTATATTTTGAAGCGGGAGCTGCTCTTTAATCTCGCCTACATATTCATGTATCGCGGTAGCAACGGGATGGGTGCTCTTGCTTTCAAGTAAGTTGACATAATCCATTAGGTCCGGGAGAGCAACTTGGTCTTTCAAATTGACCTCCTGCACTTTGAACACCCCTTCTGTCATTGTTCCTGTTTTATCCATCACCACATGCTTCAATCCTGCTAAAACATCGAGGAAGTTGCCTCCTTTTACCAATATGCCGTGGCGACTGGCTGCACCTATCCCACCGAAATAACCCAGTGGAATTGATATAACGAGCGCACAAGGGCAAGAAACAACTAAGAAAATGAGAGCCCGATATAACCAATCCTGAAAAACATAGTCTGCAACAAAGAAGTATGGAAAAAAGCAGATGCCGATAGCAAGAAAGACCACGATAGGCGTATAGATGCGTGCGAACTTGGAAATAAACAGTTCTGTAGGCGCTTTCTGCGAGCTGGCATGTTGAACAAGCTCGAGTATTTTGCTCAACTTGCTATCGGCATAGGCTGTATTAACTTCAACCTGCGCAACGGATTGTAGATTGATCATCCCGGCAAGCACGTGCTCGCCTTTGTTCTTCGTATCAGGTTTACTCTCGCCCGTTAGTGCAGCCGTGTTAAACGATGCAGCATCGGATATTAAAATTCCATCCAGCCCTAGCTTTTCTCCAGGTTTTAATTGAACGATATCGCCGATCTGAACATCCGTCGCTTTAATGGTTTGCGTCTTGCTATCGCGGATAATTGTGGCCTCATCAGGTCGCTGATCCAATAGCTTCTTGATATTGGATTTGGCGCGAGATACTGCCAATGTTTGGAAACTCTCGCCGACCGCATAAAATAGCATGACAGCAACTGCTTCCGGATATTCGGCTATACCGAATGCCCCGAGAGTTGCAATTCCCATTAAAAAAAACTCGGAAAAGAAATTGCCCTTTCTGATGCTTTTCACCGCATCTTTCAGAACCGGTAGCCCGACTGGAATATAGGCCGCCAAATACCAAACTAAACGAACGTAGCCCGTAAACCAATCCATCTTCCAGAAATGGTCGAAAAAAAGACCAAGCAATAACAACACTAAACTAATAATCGATGGTAGAAATAGTTTGAATAGACTACCTCCTACTTCATGACTGTGATCATGATCATGCACATCATCATCGGCATGCTCGTGATCATGGTTATGTTCGTTGCTATCTTCATGCGGATGCGCATGAGCATTTTTTGCAGCCTTTTTTGTTAGAAGATCGGCAGCATCGGCTTGCCGATAAACCTTCTCCGTTTGGCTACATATTTCACAAACCCCATTTTCATTGTAGATATGCTGATGTTGTTGTCTCATAAAAACACGTGTTTATTTCTATTATTGTTCTGATCTACCGATCCATTCCATACTATGTTCAAAAAAATGCGCCTTTCCTATCGTTTATAGCTTAGTACAGCACAAACTCTGCCCTTTTATGATCCCATAGATCAGCCCTATACTTCTGTACCATGCGAATTATTTGTGCGATTATTGGTCTTCAAACGAATTTTACTAAATATACCTAAACGATATGGAAACTTTGGTGTTAGATTTGATTGTATAATATCAAAAACCTTATGAAGAGACTATTAACCTTAATCTCGATACTACTAATTGTTAATGCGGGATTTTCTCAGGTCGCAGTGATCAGCAGTCCGGATGGATCTGCTAACATTCGCGAAAAGCCGGATAGCAAGAGTAAAGTCATCGCGAAGGTTAAAACTAATACGGTAATCCTTGCTTTCAATGATGAAATTGGAGTTTCGGCAAATGATGCAGTATGGTCAGAGGTTGTAGTGATCAAAGAGCCCATGAGCAGGCTGAATACAGCAAACGAGGAGTACACCTATGGATATAGTCATACTTCGCAATATAAGCTATTCGATCAGCTAAAAAATGCTGACCCCAAAGTCTTTAAATTCGAATACAAGCATAAACCCTTTAGCAAATCGGGAAAGAAAATCGGCTATATTGACGGTTCGGAATCCATTGAAACAATTAATGGTGAACACTACTTCGGAGCCGACTGCGGAACAC
The DNA here is from genome assembly GCF_002455685.1 of Sphingobacterium sp. UBA6645. NCBI lineage: Bacteria > Pseudomonadati > Bacteroidota > Sphingobacteriia > Sphingobacteriales > Sphingobacteriaceae > Sphingobacterium > Sphingobacterium sp. UBA6645. The sequence continues at coordinate 5,904 of NZ_DKLH01000023.1, read as the reverse complement.
CAAAAACCGAAATAACTAAAGCAACCGCAACAATCGGGAACAAAATAGTCGATATCCCCGTGTCATTAATCTGGGGAATCCTGCATGCCGGCAACGAATTCGAAATCAAAACCTATAACAACCACTACTACGTCAGCCAAGGAGTCGGCGACGGCGGCTGCTTCACCCACTTAGTTTGGGTATTCGACAAAAACGGACTGGTGCAGCGGTTTGTTGGTTGGCAATATTAGGTTTAGATATCAGATATAAGACATAAGATATTAGAGTAAACTGGCTAAAAAGAGAACGCAGTATGGTGTATTTACAGCCAACAAACTTTATCGTTATCATATTGCAATAACTCACATCGACGCGCTGGAATATTTCTCGCTGCGCTCTAATATCTCACATCTAATGTCTAAAATCTAATTCACTGCAAAATCATTCAAATAAATCTTCTTTCCTTCGCCAAAAAGCACTTTCGGTTTGCCATTGGTCCAGAGTACGGCAGACGATTTCGCGCCATTTAGGTAATTTCCGAGGATATAAACTTTCCCGCTTACTACACGAATTGCTGTTGCGGTGATGCTTGCTTCTCCGCTAAGTTGGTAAAGTTTCGTTTTATTCTTATAAACTACAGATGTTCCCTTGCCACCGTTATAGAAGTTGGCGACGAAATAATAGTCTGTGCCAACCATAGTTCCAAGGACGTCGGAAGCAAAGTCGCCTAAGGGAAGCTTGAAGACTTCTTTTCGATTTTTCCATACTACTGCAGCGTCGGAACTGCTATTGTAATTTGCATGTCCAAGCACATAGACATCTTTATTGATGGCATTGATATAATCTGCATAGGTATTCGGTCCTGCTATCGCAAGTGCCGATTCGTCGTTGAACATATGCGCATTGCTAGCAAAACGCCCCGATAGATACGGTTCGCCTGCGACCTCAGTAATGGATGTCACTTCTGACTGTGCCAAACAGCATGCCTTTCTCTTCTCGACGCCATTTGTCCAAAGAAATAAACCATATGCTCCATTGTAATCTTTAGTCCCTCCTACATAAACTTTACTGCCGATTACATTGATAGCTGTTCCTGTATTATTATTTCCCGCCTGTGTTAAGAATGAAATCTTGCCATTCTTCCAATAGGCAACACGCTGCTGTGCTGACGACGTCTTCTGATAGCCTGTAACATGTGCCTCCTTATTGTTTACTGCTGCAATTGCAAGAGCATCCGAGCGCAATGATGGAGAAAGAAGAACGATCGAGTCATTAATGCTTAAAATTGCATTTCTACCGGCTCCTTTATAATCCGTTTGATACTTATAGCCGGCGTAGAAGAATGTCAAAGGCTTTGGTGTCGGTGGTTTCGGTGTAGGCGTTTCTGGATTCTCAGGATCGGGTTCCACTGGTTCAATCGATTTCTTACTACACGCACTGATAACTGCCAACAAACTGCACGCGACAATCACACTCTTAAAATTCAGTTTTCTCATAATACTGATCTTTGCTATCACTGACACAAAGTAAGAACCAAAGACCCGAAAAAATAAATCGAACCTTAGCATAATTATATAAATATGGCATAGATCGACCGAATACGCGATTATGGGCTATCTACTTTATATCTACATAGCCTAGAATATTACAATTTGCCGGGCTCCCTCGTTGAATCGTGCGCTTTGCTAATTAATAAACAGCTTTCATCATATTGTTTTTCAAGCGCTTACATTAATCCTCATTTTTAATTCTACTTATTAAATAACCACTAAACTTAAAAGTCATGAATAACGATGTATTTAAGATTATGGAGGATCTAAAATGGAAAGCCGTAGGTGTAGATCCTAGTACTGGACAGACTCCGAATAATCAATTTGTATCCTTCCTCCCTATTGGATTGCCGATTCCGGAAGAAGACTTTAAAAACCCATGGACACCAACGCAATCAAATTTGACCGAGGCAGTGAAGTCTGCCCGCGAAAATAAAGCAAGAACGACGGATGCTACCGATCCGGCGAACACCGATGCGGCTTCGGCATCCTCTGCTTTGGAAGATATCTTGTTGACCTCGGGTTCTATTGGGCAATCGATGAATGCCTATCTTCAGACATTCTCCCTGACAGACACTAAGATTTCTATTGATGACACCTATCGTGCCTGGCCAAACGCTGCGAAGGTTAATGATACATGGTTCGCCATCATCAATGGGGCGAATGGTTTAGAATCTGGATTGGAGGCAAATGATGCTATCAAAGCCGCACTAGAGCGAGCGGAGAAATTGATGGTTGATGAAGAAGGCAATGACACGCCGAAATATGAGAAATACAATCAGTATCGAGATGAATATTACGATGCGGTAAGAGAACGCGATCGCCAGTATGCCAACGCATTAAGCGACCCGCTCAAGTTCAATCTTTGGCCGATGCAGGGTAAGATTTATCAAGATGATGTCGATTACGCATGGGATAAATGGCAATCTAGAGGCGCTAAACAAGAGATAGAGGAAGCGATGGCACTCCTATCGGCGCAAGGTATAGACCCCGCTATTCTGATGATTCGACGCGCAAAGATAAAGTATGAGAATAGTCTGATCAATATGCCAGGCATCGGCAATCTTCCATATACGTTTATTACACCGAGTAAATGGTACTCCAAGAATGGTCCCGGATGGAATACATACAGCCAAACCGACTACCATTCTAAGAAAACATTCGACACCTTATCTACCAAAAAAGACATGTCGGCAAGGATCAGTTCCGGATTTAGACTCTTTGGAAGCCTCGGAGGATCGGTTAACCACTCCTCAGCGCATTCAGAAAAACATATCAGCTCGTCGTTTGAGGGACTTACCATCACTTTCTCCTACTGTCTTGCAAACATTAACCGCCCCTGGATGGACAGTTCACTGATGAATATTGGGAACTGGTTTCTGATGGGTAATTATCCCGAAGGATGTATTTCAACGGGTAAAGTTGATCAGGAATTTAAACCTGACGACCCGAAACAATTCGTCTTGTTGCCCTCTGTTGTCACCAGTATGATCCTCATTAAAGATGTATTGATATCCTGGAGCTCTGCTTCCTTCGACTCAAACGAGATTACAGACACCTTAAAGAATGGTGGATCGGTTAGTTTTGGGAATCTCTTCGTATCCGGCAGCGGATCTGCCAGCTATAGAAAAGATAAATACCATTGGGACCAAACGATTGATCAAAACACGAGGCAATTACGTGTCGACGGTGTCCAACTCATCGGTTTTGTATCCTCTATTATGCCATTCGCGCCTAAACTGAACGGTGCCAACTATACACAGAAGAAAAAAGAAGAACCCCAAAAAGAGGAGCCTGTAAAAGAAGAGGAAAACAATGGATAAGAAATCATGGACTTTCAAGCAAAACTACACGAGTTCTTTCTTAGCCAGTTTAAGGATGGACTAGAGGAGAGTAAGTTGTTCATTGCTTTTGAACCCATTGGCTGCATGATAGACGAGCTTGACCCCAACGATCCGCAAAGCCAGACTAGGGCCAATGAACAGTTGTCTATTCTTGCTGAGCGACTTCCGGCCATAAAGGAGAGCATGACTTTCGGGACATCCAGATTGACGGACTTATTAGAAACTTTGGTATACTCCAGTACTTTCCGAGAGGATCTTTTTGATGATGCCGAGAGAGAAGTTTACCGAACAATCTTCAGTCGTGCGAAGGCGGAAGCGATGGGGAAACTTGAAAAAGGAAAAAGAGCGTCCGTCGTCACAGCATCAGGTTCCTATTTCCTAGTCACAGGACATCCGGAAGCGTGGTACAATAAAAATGCAGCAATATGGACGAGTAAATCTTTCTCTCAGAAATTTCCAGAGAAAGCGGACGAGCAGGATAAACCCATAAGCTTTAATCTTAAGTGGAATCGAATAGATCAATCCCGGTTGACAACAGCCGTGGAAACTAAATTTGAAGGCATCGTAACTCATAAGGGAATTTTCAATAATATGCTGTTTCATGAACAAAAAGTCAAAAAGCCACTCAATCATAAATTCCTCCGAACGAAACGACTTCAGATGGGTAGTCAAGCGATCAATCTTCAAGCGAAGCCTATGCTAAGCAGTGAAATCAATCCAACTATGGTCAAACCACTGTTGTCAAAAAGGATCGCACTCACCCATCAATTGCATAAAGAAAAGCTAGTGGTACAGGAGCAATCCCAGGCAGATGGCTATGAACTTTCATTTGATTACTGTATGGTGAATCTACAACGTGATTGGTTTGACCGTTCGTTGCTGCACTACGCAAAACTTTGGTATGCTAAAGCGTTGGAGAAGAATTTCTTCTCCAACGGATTGAAAGATAGTAGCAATCAAGGCGAACTGAAATGCATCACAACGGCGATGATATTGGTCAAAAACCTGAGGATTCGCGCTAATTGGTCACAGCAAGACATTGCCAATGCTGGAGACAGTATCAGCTTGGGCTTTTTCAATGTTGCCGACAGCCAAATAAATAGTAAAAACGAATTAATAAATCCCGGGATACAGGCATTGGGTTGGATATGCGAGGTTATGCCGGCACTCCCCTACAGTAGCGATCCTAAACTTTTTGAATAATAGATCATGGAAAATTTCAGTACTAAAATCGCAGAACTCGCCCGTCGCGGTTTTGACACGGGCGCCATTCTTAGTGAATCGAATCTGCCTAATGGTCGTGTAGCGATATGCCAGAACTGTGTGTTATATGCTTGTCCGGATGAGCTTATATTTGAAGTTCACGGCAATATCTTGATGAAATATCAGGAAGTTGGTGAAACGAATTCCAGCTTAGGCTATCCACGGTCTGATGAAATGGATGATCCTTGCGTCGCTGGTGGCAAAGTGAGTTATTTTGAATACGGAAAGATCAGTTGGCAATATCCGAATGGTAGCCAGATTGAAATGTATGAATTTGTCGATTTAGATAGCTATGAGCAACAGCGAGCGCCTTTGGTCGCCAAGCTTCAGGAGATTGCAGACTATGCTTTTGAAGCGTTATCTGAGCCGCAAAGCAGCATAGAAAACAGAATCAAAAAAGGCAGCGAAGAATCATGGTGCGGGAAAGCAGTTGCTTATTTTTATGCCCAAGCTGGAGTGCCTAGCAGAACAACCAGTCAATTCATGAACACTAGGAATATCTCGCTATTTGGATCCTATGGTAAGATAGCGTTTGACGGTTCCGGTGTACTACGTAAGGATTATCCAGAGAACACGCAATTGAAAGAACAGCACAGCGCACAGGATGCTGCCAGGAAGATGATCACCTTTGAAGATATCGAAGCCGAATATGAGCTGGATATTCTGCCTGGCGACATTGTCCTCGTAGACAACTCGGATAAAGGAGGTGCCGACCACATTCAGATTGTTTATAAGTATAATCCCGAAACGCGGATGCTGACTGTAGTTGATGGAAATGGCGGCGGGTTCGCACTGGCTTCACTAGGAATTCCAAATAATGATAGCGCCCTAGCTCAAACTGCAGCTGATGGCACCCCAATATCCGCAAAAAAACAATGGATTGAAGACGACCTGGGAGTTTCGCTGATCTATCAAGGAAACGTCGCAGGCCATGTAGGAATCTCCTGCCATATTCTAATGCCGGAATACCAGGTTCGATACGAGGATAATATGGTGAAGCATAAACGCGTATGGGCTATTGTCAGGCCTTCTATTTTGGATTTGCAATAGCGATTAGATGTAAGATGTGAGACAATAGACGTGAGATGTATGCTGTGAGATTAGAGGTTTGTCTGGAAAGGAAGGATACAAGGATAGGCAGGATTGGGTCAATATATTGTCTTATGTCTTTCTTGTCTGAACCAGGAAAGGAAGGATACAAGGATAGGCAGGATCGGGTCAATATATTGTGTTATGTCTTTCTTGTCTGAACCTTTGGTTTAAACAGA
>NZ_DKLH01000022.1:0-79528 GCF_002455685.1 Sphingobacterium sp. UBA6645 | reverse complement strand
ACCTTTTTAGACAGCCCCTTTCTTATTTCGTTAAAAAATCAATGATTATTCATCAACTTTTTTACCGCCGTCTAATTCAGCTTTCAATTTTTCTAATTCTTCGAATTTACCGTCAGCTGCTAATTGTGCTTGTTCAGCCCAAGTAGTAGGATCAGAAGTATTGAAGTTAGAACCAGCTTCAGCTAAAATTTCTTTAACTTTTTCTGCATCAGTTTTAGCTAATTCAGCGTAAGTATCGATTCCAGCAGCTGCTAATACTTCAGCAATTTTAGGACCGATACCTTCAACGATTGTTAAATCATCACCTTGAGCAACTGGAGCTTTTGCTTCAGTCTCAGTAGGTTTTTTCTTTGATGTAGAACGACGACGAGTAGATTTTTTCTCAGTTTTAGCAGTTTTTCCGTAAACTTCGTTGTAGTCTACTAATTCGATAAATGCCATCTCTGCGTTATCACCTAAACGGTTTTCCAATTTGATGATACGAGTGTAACCACCTGGACGAGAAGCAACTTTTTCAGATACTTCGCGGAATAAGATAGTAACAGCATCTTTATCTTTTAAGTAAGCGAATACCGTACGACGTGAATGTGTAGTGTCGTTTTTAGATTTTGTAATCAAAGGCTCAACGTAAGTACGTAAAGCTTTAGCTTTTGCTAAAGTCGTAGTAATACGTTTGTGTTTAATTAATGAAGTCGCCATGTTAGCTAACATCGCCTTACGGTGACTGTCAGTGCGGCCTAAGTGATTAACTTTTTTTCCGTGTCTCATTTTTTTAATTTGTTTTTGTGCGTACCGTTCTTTCTTTCAAGCTTGTATCGTATAATCAGATTATTATCTCTACTCCCAAGAGGAATTACGCAACAGGTCGCTTATTATAGTAATTTATTATTCTTCGTCTAGCTTGTACTTAGACAAGTTCATACCAAACGATAAACCTTTAGATTTAACTAACTCTTGAATCTCGCTTAAAGATTTCTTACCGAAGTTGCGGAATTTCAACATATCTGCAACGTCGTAAGTTACTAATTCTGCTAATGTGCGGATATCAGCTGCTTTCAAACAGTTCAAAGCACGAACTGAAAGATCTAAGTCAACTAACTCCGTTTTCAAAATCTTACGCATGTGTAAGATCTCTTCATCAACAACCTTAGTCTCTTCTTTAGTTTGAGATTCCAACAACATGTTCTCATCAGAGAATAACATGAAGTGTTGAATTAAGATTTTAGCTGCTTCTTTCAAAGCATCTTCTGGATGAATAGAACCATCAGTAGAGATGTCTAACAACAATTTCTCGTAGTCAGTCTTTTGCTCAACACGATAGTTCTCAATGGTATATTTTACATTTTTGATCGGAGTGTAGATAGAATCGATCGCGATCATTCCAACAGGACCGTCAACTACTTTATTTTCTTCCGCATTCACATAACCACGACCTTTACCTACCGAGATTTCAACCTCTACAGTAACGGAGTTATCCATGTTACAGATAACCAATTCAGGGTTTAATACAGTGAAATTGTTAGAGAATTTAGTAATGTCTCCAGCTGTAAATTGATCTTGGCCGTTGATAACTACAAAGATTTTCTCGTTATCGCCTTGCTCACCAGTCTTTTTGAAACGTACTTGCTTCAAATTAAGAATGATTTCCGTAACATCTTCTACCACGCCTTTAATCGTAGAGAATTCGTGCGAAACGCCTGAAAATCTTACCGACGTAATTGCATATCCTTCTAGAGAGGACAATAAAATACGGCGCAAAGCATTACCAATAGTTACACCAAAACCTGGTTCTAATGGACGAAATTCGAAAGTACCATCAAAATCAGTTGATTTTTGCATGATAACTTTATCCGGTCTTTGAAATGCTAAAATTGCCATTTATGTTCTTTTAAGTTTTAGTACTTGATATGATATAATACTAACATGCAAACTTTAGTAGAATGCATGTTAGTATCATTTATTATTTAGAGTATAACTCTACAATTAAATTTTCTTTAATGTTCTCTGGAATGTCAGCTCTTTCAGGGTAAGTTACGAAAGTACCTTTCAATTCGTTTGCATCCCACTCTAACCAGCTGAATTTGTTGATTTTTCTTCCAGCTACCGAGTTTGAAATCGCTTCTAATGATTTCGAACGCTCGCGAACTTCAATAACATCACCAGGGCGAATGCTATATGATGGAATGTTAACTACTTGACCGTTAACAGTAATATGCTTGTGCGAAACTAATTGACGAGCAGCTGAACGTGTAGGAGCGATTCCTAAACGGTAAACGATATTATCTAAACGTGCTTCTAATAATTTCAAGAAGTTCTCACCTGTAATACCTTGTTTTGCTGCTGCTTTTACGAATAAGTTAGAGAATTGACGCTCTAATACACCGTAAGTATATTTAGCTTTTTGTTTCTCTAATAACTGAATTGCATATTCAGATTGTTTTCCTCTTCTTTTTGAAGGACCGTGTTGGCCTGGAGGATAGTTTTTCTTTTCTAATGCCTTATCTGGGCCGAAAATTGGCTCTCTAAATTTACGAGCGATTTTGGACTTAGGTCCTGTATATCTTGCCATTTGTTTGTTCTGTTTGAAGTATCATTCAGCCTTTAGCTGAAGAATCTTATCTTAAACACTCTATTATTAAACTCTTCTACGTTTTGGAGGACGACAACCGTTGTGAGGAAGTGGAGTAATATCCTTAATCGTCGTTACGTCGATTCCAATTGTTTGTAAAGAACGGATCGCCGACTCACGTCCAGCACCAGGTCCTTTTACAAAAACTTCAACTTTACGCAATCCTAAGTCGTATGCAACTTTACCACAGTCGTTAGCAGCTTGTGAAGCAGCATATGGAGTGTTCTTTTTAGAACCTTTGAAGCCCATCTTACCAGCTGAAGACCATGAAATTGTTTGACCTTGATTGTTAGTCAAAGTTACGATGATGTTGTTAAAAGTAGCGTTGATATGAGCTTGACCAACAGGCTCAATAACTACGATACGTTTTTTAGTAACTTTTTTACTTTTAGCCATTTCTTAATTACTTATTATTTAGTAGCTTTTTTCTTGTTAGCAACTGTCTTACGTTTTCCTTTACGAGTACGAGAGTTGTTTTTAGTGCGTTGACCACGAACTGGTAAGTGTTTACGGTGGCGTAATCCACGGTAACAACCAATATCCATCAAACGTTTGATGTTCAATTGTACTTCTGAACGTAATGCACCTTCAACTTTGATTTCATCGTTGATGATAGTACGAATTGCAGCTAATTGATCATCATTCCATTCCTGAACTTTCACGTTCTGATCGATGCCTGCTTTATCTAAGATATAAGCAGCAGTGGAACGACCAATACCGAAAATATAGGTAAGGCCAATAACACCTCTTTTGTTTTTAGGTAAATCTATACCTGATATCCTTGCCATATAATATTTTAAGCGATTATGTTAATAACTACCCTTGACGTTGTTTGAACTTAGGGTTCTTTTTGTTAATTACAAAAACTTTTCCTTTGCGACGGATGATCTTACAATCCGCACTGCGTTTTTTAATTGATGCTCTAACTTTCATTTTTATAAGTTTTTTATACTGCTACCAATAAACCGGAGCCTATTTATAGCGGTATGTAATTCTTCCTTTGGTTAAATCATATGGAGACATTTCCAACTTCACTTTATCACCCGGCAGAATTTTGATGTAGTGCATGCGCATTTTCCCAGAAATGTGGGCAATGATCTCATGACCATTCTCTAGCTCTACACGAAACATCGCGTTTGAAAGTGCTTCCTTTATGATACCGTCTTGTTCTATCGAGGCTTGTTTAGCCATATAAGCTCTTATTTTTGTGTATAAATTCGCAAAACAGGAGTGCAAAGATAAATAAATTAATTGAAAACCAACTACTTTTTATCTAAAACTTTCTCTATTGCATCAAAATTTAATAATACGTCCGGTTTGCCCTTTCTGATCGCAACCATCTGCTCAAAGTGAGCTGAAAGTTTACCATCAATGGTACTTACTGTCCATCCATCGTCCCAAAACTTCACGCCTCCTTTACCTGCATTGATCATAGGTTCAATACAAATTACTAACCCCTCTTCAAGTTTAGGACCGGAACCTCGCTTACCGTAGTTTGGCACTTCAGGTTTCTCATGTAAATGGAAACCAACACCGTGTCCTACAAGTTCGCGAACAATACCATAGTTATAACGCGTTACGTATTCTTGAACGGCTGCAGATATATCCCCGACACGTTTACCAGCTACCGCTTCATCAATACCTTTGTAAAGTGAAGCTTTAGTAACATCCAGTAATTGCTGTGCTTCCGGAGAGATCTCACCTACACCAAAAGTATAAGCAGAGTCACTAATAAAACCATTTAAATTAACACCACCATCAACAGACACGATGTCTCCCTCTTGCAACACATACTCACTTGGAAAACCATGAACGATTTGATCATTCACCGAAATACAAAGCGAGTACGGAAAACCGTGGTAATTTAAAAACGCAGGTGTACCTTTATGATCTTTGATAAATTCAAAAGCGAACTGATCAAGAGACAATGTTGTGATACCCGGTTTAACTAACGAAGCAATTTCAGCAAGTAACTGCGAGAGTACATTTGCTGACTCTCGCACTTGCTCAATTTCTTCGTCTGTTTTATAATATACTTTAGACATTCAAAAATTAAATTGCTGATTGGTCGTAACCCTCAACTGTTGTTGCCGAGCTACGGCCTTTTACTCTACCTGTCTTCATCAATCCGTCGTAGTGGCGCATCAACAAGTGACTTTCAATTTGTTGGATGGTATCCAACACTACCCCTACTAAGATCAACAACGAAGTACCACCATAGAAATGAGCGAATTGGTTGTTAACACCAAACAATGTAGCAATCGCTGGTAAAATAGCAATCACAGCTACAAATATTGCCCCTGGGAATGTAATGTGAGAAATCACATTATCGATAAACAAATTAGTTTCATATCCAGGTTTAACGCCCGGAATAAATCCACCATTCTTTTTCATATCCTCCGACATCTGCTGAGGATTAACCATGATTGCGGTGTAGAAGAATGTAAATGCGATGATCAACAAAGCAAATACAACATTATACGTCACAGATGTATAGTTACTCAAAGACGTCAGGAAGTCCGATTGCACGTTCGGGAAGAACTGCGTTAAGGACATCGGAAGGAACATGATCGCTTGCGCGAAAATGATTGGCATTACACCTGCTGCATTCACTTTCAAAGGAATGTACTGACGAACACCACCGATTTGTTTATTTCCAACGATTTTCTTAGCGTATTGTACAGGAATCTTACGAACCCCTTGAACCACAAGAATGGTAAATATTACAACGAAGAACAAGGCTACGAATTCTAATAACAATGGAATTGGACCACCACCACTAGGACTCATTCTTGATCCCCACTCTGCTGTAATACCTGCAGGAAGCTGCGCGATAATACCTGCCATAATAATAAGTGAAATACCATTACCGATACCTTTATCAGTAATCTTCTCACCTAGCCACATCACAAACAGTGTACCTGCTGTCAACACGATTGCAGAAAGAATAGAGAACATCGGATCAGCAATAGTTTTCGCTTCAGGACCGATTTGTGTCTTCACGTATGCAATTGACTGTACCAAAGTAATCGCTACTGTTAGGTAACGAGTAATTTGAGTCATCTTCTTACGCCCAGACTCTCCCTCTTTTTGCATTTTCTGAAAAGCAGGAACAGCTATCCCCAATAACTGCACAACGATAGATGCGGAGATGTATGGCATTACGCCTAATGCAAAAATTGCCGCACGTGAAAAAGATCCACCGGCAAACATATTGATTAGGTTCATAATATCATTACCACCTTCTCTGTTTACTACCAATGCATCCGGATTAACACCTGGCAATACCACGTGACATCCTATGCGGTATATTAAAAGAAATAGTAACGTATTTAAAATACGATTACGTAGTTCTTCAATCTTCCATATATTGGTTAAGGTTGTGATTAGTTTCTTCATGTATTATTACAGTTTAACGATAGAACCACCTGCTGCTTCAATAGCTTTTTGAGCTGAGGTAGAGAACGCATGAGCTTTAACTTCTACTTTCGCAGTAAACTCACCACGACCTAAGATTTTCACCTTGTCGTTTTTAGAGATTAAACCGTGAACATTTAAAGTTTCAAAGTCTACAGTCGTTAAATTGTGTTTCTCAACTAAACCTTGTAATACATCTAAGTTAACACCTACATATTCTACACGATTAATGTTTTTGAATCCGAATTTAGGAACGCGACGTTGTAAAGGCATTTGACCACCTTCGAAACCAATCTTCGTAGAGTGACCTGAACGAGATCCGGCACCTTTGTGTCCACGAGTTGAAGTTCCGCCACGACCTGATCCTTGACCACGACCAATACGTTTCTTACTTTTTGTTGAACCAACTGCTGGTTTTAAATTACTTAAGTTCATTTTAAACTTGATTGTGTTACGCCTTCGCTCTCACTAAACAGGCAATAACCTTTTAATATTTAATGAATAAACAGAATGGAAAGGACTGTGAGAAATCCTTTCCATTGTTATTTTTAAACAGTTTCTACTGCTACTAAATGGTTCACTTTACGAACCATACCAATGATTGCTGGTGTAGCTTCAACTTCTACTGAGTGATTGATTTTTTTCAAACCTAATGCCTCAATAGTTTTCTTTTGGCGCTCGCTTCTGTCGATAACGCTCTTTATCTGGGTGATTTTAATTTTTGCCATGATATTAACCGTTAAATACTTTGTTTAAATCGACACCACGTGTTTGTGCCACTGTATAAGCATCACGCATGTTTGCTAAAGCGTCGATAGTAGCTTTAACAACATTGTGAGGGTTAGAAGATCCTAATGATTTTGCTAATACGTCAGTGATACCTGCAGACTCTAAAACTGCACGCATAGCACCACCCGCTAATACTCCTGTACCGTGTACAGCTGGTTTAATCAAAACTGAACCACCAGAGTATTTACCGTACTGCTCATGAGGAACTGTACCTTTAATGATAGGAACTTTCACTAAGTTTTTCTTAGCGTCATCAATACCTTTAGTAATTGCTTCAGTAACCTCTTTTGCTTTACCTAAACCGTATCCTACGATGCCATTCTCGTCACCAACTACAACGATAGCTGAGAAACTGAAGGTACGACCACCTTTAGTAACTTTCGCTACGCGTTGGATGCTTACTAAGCGATCTTTTAATTCAATCTCGCTTGATTTTACTCTTTTAATATTGCTTAATGCCATTTCTTTCTTTGATTAAAAGTCTAAACCGCCTTCGCGAGCACCTTCAGCCAATGATTTAATACGGCCATGGTATAGATACCCATTACGGTCAAAAACTACTTTGCTAATTCCTGCTGCGATCGCTTTCTCAGCAACCATTTTACCTACAGCTTTAGATTGATCAACTTTGTTACCTGATGCAGCAAATTCTTTTGATGATGAAGAAGCAGACACTAAAGTCTTACCCAATGTATCATCAATGATCTGTGCATAGATACCTTTATTACTTCTAAAAACCGTTAAACGCGGACGTTCTGTAGATCCAGCCAGGTGTTTTCTGATTCCTTTTTTTATTCTCGCTCTACGAGTTGATTTAATTCCTGCCATGGTTATTATTTTTTAGCTGATTTACCTGCTTTTCTTCTTAATACTTCCCCTGCGAACTTAATACCTTTACCTTTGTATGGCTCTGGTTTACGGAAGCCGCGGATTTTCGCTGCTACCTGTCCGATTAATTGTTTGTCAATTGACTCCAATGTAATAGTAGGGTTCTTACCTTTTTCAGCAGTAGTTGTAACTGTAATTTCCTTTGGCAATACGAAAACAATCTGGTGAGAGAATCCTAAAGTTAACTCTAATGTATTACCAGTGTTTGAAGCACGGTAACCAACACCCACTAACTCTTGTGTAGTTTTGTACCCTTCGGTTACACCGACTACCATGTTGTTAATCAAGGCGCGGTATAAGCCGTGTAATGCTTTGTGTTTCTTTTGTTCTGTAGGACGTGTAACGACGATCTGACCATCTTCTTCTTTAACAGTGATGTCGCTGTCCACTTGTTGTGTTAATTCACCTTTAGGGCCTTTTACTGTCAACAAGTTCTTGTCTGATACAGTAATTGATACTCCCGAGGGAATAGCAATTGGCGCTTTTCCAATTCTTGACATTTCTTTGTGTGTTTTTTCCTAGATTAATAAACGTAACATAAAACTTCACCACCAACATTTTGAACGCCAGCTTCTTTATCCGACATTACACCTTTAGATGTAGATAGGATAGCAATACCTAGACCGTTCAGAACACGAGGAAGGTTGTCAACATTTGCATACTTTCTTAAACCAGGTTTACTCACACGTGTCAAAGTGCGAATAGCCGGTACTTTGCTAATCGGATGGTATTTCAAAGCAATTTTGATTGTGCCTTGAGGACCTTCTTCAATAAATTTGTAATTAGCAATGTAACCCTTGTCAAAAAGAACTTTAGTGATTTCTTTTTTTAGGTTCGATGCAGGAATTTCAACAACCCTGTGGTTGGCCTTAATGGCATTCCTTACTCGTGTAAGGTAATCCGCTATTGGATCTGTATTCATTATTTATAAAAATTATGATAATGGTTTCCATCCTTTACCTAAAGGACAGACCTATTATCTGTTAACAATATTTGCAATGCAAAAAAAACCCGATAAACCGCATTACGCGATTTATCCGGGCAAAAGTAAATATTTTTTTTGGTTTACCAAGAAGCTTTTTTCACCCCTGGGATTTTTCCGTCTAATGCCATCTCACGGAATGTTACACGAGAGATACCAAATTGACGCATATATCCCTTAGGACGACCTGTTAATTTACAACGATTGTGCAAACGTACAGGTGAAGCATTCTTAGGTAATTTGTCTAAAGCTGCATAGTCACCAGCTGCTTTTAATGCAGCACGTTTCTCAGCAAACTTCGCAACTAATTTCTGACGCTTTACTTCGCGTGCTTTTAATCCTTCTTTAGCCATTGTTGTTCGAATTTTGATTTTTGAATGGTAAACCGAATTGTTTCAATAACTCTAATGCTTCGATGTCATTCTTAGCAGAAGTTACGAAAGTGATATCCATACCTTGGATCTTATTGATCTTGTCAATGTTGATCTCAGGGAAGATGATCTGCTCAGTAATACCTAAGTTGTAGTTACCGTGTCCATCGAATCCTTTATCGTTGATACCGCGGAAGTCACGGATACGAGGTAACGAAACAGCAATTAAACGATCTAAGAATTCGTACATATTGTTGTCGCGTAATGTTACACGAGCACCAATAGGCATGCCTTTACGCAATTTAAAGTTCGAAATATCTTTTTTAGACTTTGTCGGAACTGCTTGTTGTCCTGTGATCAAAGTTAACTCGCCAATTGCATTGTCGATTAATTTCTTGTCAGCAGTAGCAGCACCAATACCTTGAGATACAACGATCTTCTCCAATCTAGGAACTTGCATAACGCTCTTGTATTGGAATTTCTCTTTTAGAGCTGCACGGATCTCATCCGCGTATTTCCCTTTTAATCTCGGTGAATAAGTCATTATTTAATCTCCTCCCCTGATTTTTTTGCGTAACGTACTATTTTACCATCTGCATTTACTTTACGTCCAATACGAGTAGTATTACCTGTTTTAGGATCGATTAAAGCAATGTTAGAGATGTTAATCGCAGCTTCCTTTTCGATGATACCACCGTTAGGGTTTGCTGCACTAGGTTTAGTGTGTTTCTTAACGATATTAGCGCCTTCTACGATAGCTCTATCTGCATCCACTAAAATTTGTAAAACTTTTCCTTGAACACCTTTAGAGTTACCAGCGATAACTTTCACTAAATCTCCTTTTTTAATTTTGATTTTGTGAGTAGTAGTTTTTTTCTTCTGTGCCATAATTATAAAACCTCCGGTGCTAGTGATACGATTTTCATGAACTGCTTCTCACGTAACTCTCTGGCAACTGGGCCAAAAATACGAGTACCGCGAGGCTCATCGTTATTGTTTAACAATACTGCAGCGTTATCATCGAAACGAATGTAAGAACCATCTTTACGACGAATCTCTTTTTTCGTACGAACTACAACTGCTTTAGAAACTGAACCTTTCTTCACGTTTCCTGAAGGTATAGCGCTCTTTACGGTAACAACGATCTTATCACCGATAGATGCATAACGCTTGCGCGTACCGCCCAATACACGGATTACTAAAACCTCTTTAGCTCCGCTATTGTCAGCTACATTTAATCTTGATTCCTGTTGTACCATTATTTAGCCCTTTCTAAAATTTCAACTAATCTCCAGTTTTTTGTCTTACTCAGCGGACGAGTTTCCATGATTAATACCGTATCGCCGATACCGCAGGTATTCTCTTCGTCATGAGCTTTGAATTTAGTAGTTTTTTTAACGAACTTACCGTAGATAGGGTGTTTCACTTTACGCTCAACCGCTACTGTAATCGATTTGTCCATTTTATTGCTAACTACTAAGCCGATTCTTGTTTTTCTTAAATTTCTTTCCATTTCGACTTAATTTTTATGCCTCAGAGGCTGTTTCAGATTTTGCTGCATTCTTACGCTTTGAAACCTCTGTAGAGATACGAGCGATAGTTCTGCGAGCTGCTTTGATAACATTTGGGTTCTCAATAGCAGAAACAGCGTGTGCAAATTTCAATTTGTTAAAGGCAGCTTTCTCTTCTGCAAGACGAGCTGTTAAATCCTCTGTTGATAATTCTACGATTTCTGAATTTTTCATTTTTTTCCAGTGTTGGGTCGGGTTATCTAAACTTTTAATAATGCCTTACGGGTAACGGCCGTAAGGCTAAATTTTAGACATTACCGACGATTATTATGCTTCAACGTAATCTCTACGTATCACAAACTTAGTTTGAACCGGTAATTTTTGAGCAGCTAAACGTAATGCTTCTTTAGCAATCTCTAAAGGCACACCTTCTGCTTCAAATAACATACGGCCTGGGCGTACTACTGCTACCCAGTATTCTGGAGCACCCTTACCCTTACCCATACGTACCTCTGCAGGTTTCTTAGTAACAGGTTTGTCAGGGAAGATACGGATCCACACTTGACCTTCACGTTTCATATAACGTGTTACGGCGATACGTGCTGCCTCAATTTGACGGCTTGTGATCCATGCTGACTCCAGTGATTTGATACCGAAAGAACCGAAAGATAACTCCGCACCACGGCTAGCATTACCCTTCATGCGGCCTTTCTGCATCTTTCTGAACTTCGTTCTTTTTGGCTGTAACATGTTCGTATTTTGTTAAAATCTGTTCTAACAGATAGTTTTAAATCTTAATTAATTAATCTCTTTTTCCACCACGGTTGTTATCACGACGACCACCACCACGGTTGTTATCACGACGGCCTCCGCCACGGTTGTCACGACGGTCTGAACCACCTTCGTTACCACCACGTGACTTCACACCTGATGCTTGACCGATGTTTGGAGATAAGTCACGTTTACCGTAAACTTCACCTTTACAGATCCAAACTTTCACACCGATCTTACCGTAAGTAGTTAATGCTTCTGCTAAAGCATAGTCGATATCTGCACGTAATGTGTGTAAAGGAGTTCTTCCTTCTTTGTATTGTTCAGTACGTGCCATCTCAGCACCACCTAAACGACCTGAACACATTACTTTGATACCTTCAGCACCCATACGCATCGTTGAAGCGATAGCTGTTTTCATTGCACGACGGAAAGAGATACGAGCCTCTAATTGTTTTGCAATACCTTCAGCTACTAACTTCGCATCTAGCTCAGGACGTTTGATTTCAAAAATGTTGATCTGAACATCTTTCTTAGTCAATTTCTTTAACTCTTCTTTGATCTTATCAACCTCTTGTCCGCCTTTACCGATAACGATTCCTGGACGTGCCGTGTGGATTGTAACAGTAATACGTTTTAAAGTTCTTTCAATAACAACTTTTGCTACACCGCCTTTAGCGATACGTACAGAAAGATACTTTCTGATTTTTTCGTCCTCAACTAACTTATCAGAATAGTTGTTGCCTCCGAACCAATTAGAATCCCATCCTTTGATGATCCCTAATCTGCTACCTATTGGATTTGCTTTTTGTCCCATTCTTAGTAATATTAGTTATTAACGTTGTTTACACTGTCTACCACCAAAGTAACATGATTTGAACGCTTGCGAATTCTGTAACCACGACCTTGTGGAGCTGGACGTAATCTCTTTAATTGACGACCACCACCAACAGATACTTCTTTTACAAATAAACCACCATCCTCAACTGAAGCGCCTTCATTTTTAGCTTCCCAGTTTTTGATTGCTGATAATAATAATTTCTCAACACGGATAGCAGCCTCTTTACCTGTATGTTTTAGAATGTATAATGCATTCTCAACTTTTTGACCACGGATAAGATCCACTACTAAACGCATTTTGCGCGGAGACGTAGGGCAGTTCAATAATTTGGCAGTAGAAGCTCCTCCTACCTGAGCTTTTAACTGCTCTTTGCGCTGTTTAATTAAAACAGATTTTTTAAGTTTCTTTGTTGCTTCCATTACCTATTATTTTTTCTTTTCTGCGTGGCCTCTGAAAGTACGCGTAGGCGCAAATTCACCAAGCTTGTGACCAACCATATTCTCTGTTACATAAACTGGAATGAATTTATTCCCGTTGTGCACTGCGAAGGTATGGCCAACAAAATCAGGTGAAATCATTGATCTACGAGACCAAGTCTTAATTACTGACTTTTTGTTTGTTTCATTCATAGAAAGAACTTTTCTTTCTAAGTTGTGATCGATATAAGGACCTTTTTTAATTGAACGAGCCATTATTTTTTCCTTCTCTCAATGATGTAACGATTCGATGTTTTCTTCTTGTAGCGAGTTTTGTAGCCTTTAGCTAAAACTCCTGTGCGTGAACGAGGGTGACCTCCTGATGAACGACCTTCACCACCTCCCATAGGGTGATCAACAGGGTTCATAGCAACACCACGTACGCGAGGACGACGACCTAACCAACGCTTACGACCAGCTTTACCTAACACTTGGTTAGATTTCTCAGCATTTGATACTGAACCAATCGTTGCAACACAGGTTAATAAGATCATACGAGTCTCTCCTGATGGCAATTTGATAATTGCATACTTTCCATCACGTGCAGATAATTGCGCGTAAGTTCCTGCTGAACGAGCGATTGAACCACCTTGACCAGGATTCAACTCGATGTTGTGGATGATAGAACCTAATGGAATGTTTGCAAGTGGCATTGTATTACCAACTTCTGGGGCTACTGATTCACCTGCAATTACAGTTTGACCAACTGTTAAACCGGCTGGAGCAATGATGTAACGTTTCTCACCATCTGCGTAGTGCAATAATGCAATACGTGCAGTACGATTCGGATCGTACTCGATTGTAGCTACTGTTGCAGGGATATCTTTTTTATCGCGTTTGAAATCTATTAATCGGTATACTTTTTTATGTCCCCCACCGATGTAACGCATAGTCATTTTACCGGAGTTATTACGACCACCTGATTTCTTTACTTTAGCTACTACTAATGATTTCTCAGGAACGTTTGTTGTAACGTCTGAATAATCAGCACCAACTCTAAAGCGTGTACCAGGGGTTACCGGTTTGAATCTTTTAACTGCCATTTCTTATTATAGTGTACTGTAAAAGTCAATAGTTTCACCATCCTTAACTGTGATGATGGCCTTTTTATACTTAGGGCTTCTTCCAGAAACGAAACCAGCTTTTGTGTAACGGCTTTTTGCTTTACCCGCAACAACTGCAGTGTTAACTGCAACTACTGATACGCCAAACATTTGCTCAACAGCTTGTTTGATCTGGATTTTGTTTGCTCTGTGATCTACTTTGAAAGCGTAACGGTTTAATTTTTCCGTCAATAATGAAGCTTTCTCAGTTAAGATAGGTTTTTTAATAATTTCCATATTACTTAGCTAATGCTTCCTCCAAAGTTTTTACAGAATCTGCAGTCAACAATAATTTTGTAGCATTTAATACATCATATGTATTCAACTCTGATGCTACAATAACTTTTGCTTTCTTCAAGTTTCTGCTTGATAAATAAACATTGTTATTGTATGCTGATAATACTAATAAAGTTTTTTCATCAGCAACATTTAAAGCGTTGATTAAAGACACATAGTTCTTTGTTTTGATTGAATCGAAGTTAACTTCATCCAATACTACAACATTGTTCTCTTGTGCTTTGTAGCTTAACGCCGATTTACGAGCTAATTGCTTTAATTTTTTGTTCAATTTAAAGCTGTAGTCTCTTGGTTGAGGACCGAATACACGACCACCACCATTAAACAATGGAGATTTGATAGAGCCCGCACGAGCACCACCTGTACCTTTTTGTTTGTGTAATTTACGAGTTGAACCCGCGATTTCATTACGTTGTTTAGATTTGTGTGTTCCTTGGCGTTGGTTCGCTAAGTATTGTTTCACATCTAAATAGATCGCATGGTCGTTTGGCTCTACACCGAATACTGACTCAGGAAGTTGCACCTTGGCACCTGTTTCTTTACCTGATAAATTTAATACTTTAACTTCCATCTCTCTACTATTTGTCTACGATTACAAATGAACCTTTAGCTCCAGGAATGGAACCACTAACAACGATTAGGTTTTGCTCAGGGTAAACTTTCAATACTTGTAAGTTTTGAACTTTTACGCGCTCACCACCTGTACGACCTGCCATGCGCATTCCTTTGAATACACGTGAAGGCCATGATGAAGCTCCCAATGAACCTGGCGCACGTAGTCTGTTGTGCTGACCGTGAGTCGCACCACCTACACCACCAAATCCGTGACGCTTCATTACACCTTGGAAACCTTTACCTTTTGAAGTACCAACTACATCAACGTACTCGCCTTCTTCGAATAAAGTAACATCCACGATGTCACCTAGTTGCTTCTCATCTTCGAAAGTTTTGAACTCAACTAGTTTACGCTTAGGACTAACCCCTGCCTTTGCAAAGTGTCCTTTTAGAGGAGCCGATGTGTTCTTTTCCTTAGCTTCATCAAAACCAAGTTGAACTGCTGAATAGCCATCTTTCTCTACCGTACGTATCTGCGTAACCACGCACGGCCCAGCCTCGATTACTGTACAAGGGATGTTTTTCCCTTCAGTGTTGAACAGGCTGGTCATTCCTACTTTTTTACCAATAATTCCTGACATGTTATAAATTAATTAATTAATCGTCCATCGAAGCAGTAGGGCTTCGCTCAAGACACAATCCCCCCTAAAGGGATTGCAAAATTACAAACTATTTTATAACTATCAAATAATAAGTGAATTATTTTTTTTATTCCGAATGCCAGTCTGCCCTTTACCTAGAAATTTTATTCTTTGATTAAAGGTTCGCCCGCAAGTAAGCGTTGGTATCTTACTAATGCCTCTACATAATAATAGTCTGCATAGGTTAAAGGAACATCAATTTCAGAATTCAATGGCAATGCACCTACGCTGTGTTTCAAGATAAAGCCGCCATTTTCCCCATTCTTAGCAAAATAGGTGTCTGAGGATAGATTCTTCAGCATGGTTTCAGCCTTTTTAAAGTAATTTGTTGATTCTTTCCTTTTTGTATAAGAAGATAGCTCCATCAATGCAGATGCAAATAACGCTCCAGCAGAAACGTCGCGCAAATCCCTTTGGCTATAGATCTTACTATCAGCAGGAACTTTATCATAATCATAATCCCATACTGGAATTAAGTCCGCAGGCATATTTTTATGATTCAAGATATATTTGGCAATCTTGCGCGCTTGATTTAAATATGCTTTGTCCTTTGTTTCTCTATACATCATCGTATAACCATACAATGCCCAAGCCTGTCCTCTTGCCCACGCTGACTCATCAGAAAAACCCTGATGTGTTTTCTTGGCAATGACAGCACCTGTTTCTGGATCATAATCAATAACGTGATAAGAACTATTGTCTTTACGGAAGTGATTTTTGATCGTTGTGTTGGCATGGGCTTTAGAGATATCCGCATATTTCTGATTCCCGGTCATCTTAGATACCTGCATTAAGAACTCTAAATTCATCATGTTATCAATGATCACAGGAAACTTCCATTTACCATGATCCCATGAACGAATCGCTTGTGTTTTCGGACTATATCTAGACGTCAAAGATTCTGCGCCCGTTGCTAATATTGGTTTAAATTGGGTACTATCTCCAGTTAGACGCAAAGCATTACCGAAACTACAGAACAGCATAAATCCCAGATCGTGCGTTCCTTTATTGTATTGCTCCTTCTCCAAATGCTTGAGCTTTGCTAATGCAAGATTCAGCAATTCCTTATCACCGGTTCCTTCCGAGAGCAATAACAATGTTCCAGGATAAAATCCCGAACACCACCATCTCGACCCGGAGAATACATGGGCTCCTTTTTCGAAAGTCTTCGGAAACTGATCTTCCGGTGTTGCTGCTGCCAGTACTTTGATTTGCTTCGCTGAAGCTGCAAGTTGCCCGTCAATGAAGCTCTTGTCTAACGCAAGATCTTTTTTCGCTTGCCCCATCACAGAGCCAGCACTCAGTATAAACAATAGCGAAGAGAATAATAAAGTTTTTGTGTTCATAGATGTATAATTAGCACTATTTAATAAGGTTTCTTTTGGTTTTCCCTTTTATAGGAAATTTGAAA
The DNA here is from genome assembly GCF_002455685.1 of Sphingobacterium sp. UBA6645. Taxonomy (NCBI): domain Bacteria; kingdom Pseudomonadati; phylum Bacteroidota; class Sphingobacteriia; order Sphingobacteriales; family Sphingobacteriaceae; genus Sphingobacterium; species Sphingobacterium sp. UBA6645. The sequence continues at coordinate 62,786 of NZ_DKLH01000022.1, read as the reverse complement.
GTAAGGATAGTTTTTCAATAAGAATCATTAAAAAACCGAAATCGATTTCGCGAGTTACCCCCAAACAAGAAGAGGCTATCTCTTTATGATAGCCTCTTCTTGTTTTTAATATTTATATGGAATTAAAATTGTCCGGTATTCAACATAACCAAAGTACATGCCTCTACAACTTCTATACCCTGCGCCCTTGCTTTATCTGCAAGTTCAGCATTCTCCGCACCCGGATTAAAGATGATACGCTTCGGATTAGTTTTTAAAATATAATCGTAATAAGGTGCTTGGTTTTGTGGACCAACATACAAAGTAATCGTATCAATATCCTGATGAATAGTCTCGGCAGGCTCAATCTCTGCTCCAGCAACCGTTCCAACCTTTCTACCAACATTCACAATAGGAAATCCTTTCCTTACCAACTTATTTGCTACTAAATAGGAGTATCTAGCTGGATTAGTACTCGCTCCCAAAATCATGGTTTTTTTCATATGTTACTGAATTAATTATTGAACAAATTCTCCATTTGCGTTGTACGCATTTTGTCTCAAAATAGGAATTTCTAATATCTTATACAAATTATCTAAATTATTCAAGCTGCCGTTTGCCATGTTTGTTAGAAGTACAATCGTCACGTCGTTCTTCAAATCACGCACGAACAAGCTTTTGAATCCATGCCACCATCCTGTATGGTAAACAATTGGATTGCCAGGAGGATTGAATGTACGCCAGCCATAGCCATAACTGAACAGACTCCGCTTGGCGTCGCTACGAGGAACAAAAGAAGAATCCTGCAAAGCCTTTCCTAATACACGACCATCTCGCAAGGCAAGATCAAGCTTATACAGGTCGCGTACTGTACTATAAATCCCTTTGTCGCCCACAGGCCCATCCAGATAATTCTGTACAACAGAGCGTCTCCAAACCTTATCATGCCCTACGACATGTGTTGGAATTTTCTCGTAAACCGCTTTAGAATAAACATTTGTATTTTTCATCCCCGCAGGATCGAAAACATTTTCCTTCATAAAAACGGCAAAATCCTTCCCACTCACCTTCTCGATGATTGATCCTAGGACCATATAGTTAGAATTGTTATAATGGAATCTGCCATCGGGCGCACCATAGCGGCCTGGATGATGCTGAATCAATAAGCTCATCGCATCTTGGTTCGTCATACCCTTCTTACGATCAGGCCAAACCGTCTCCGCAAAATAAACATAGTTTGGAAGTCCTGAACGATGAGACAACAATTGCTGTATTGTAATACCCTTATATGGAAAATCTGGATAATATTGTTCGACTGAATCCGTAAGTTTCAACTTACCTTGCTCGGCCAAGATCAGCACCCCTAGCGCGGTCATAGGTTTGGAAACCGATGCTAACTCAAACTGCGAATTGATATTTAGACTATCCTTCAATAAGTGATTTGCCCAACCAAACGAATTCTGATAAAGAATCTTCCCTTTCTTTGCCACCAAAACATTGCCGTTAAACCCAGCACGCTTGTGCAAATTCTGCATAAATGAATCTATCTGCTGATCCGCTTCCGCAGGATTGTATATTAAACTTATGCTATCTTTTTTATCCTGCTTTTCCCGCTCTTCAACCTGCTTTGCTTCTGGAGACCCTCCGCAGGATGCTAAAGCAAAAACCGCAATCCCAAGGGCTAAACTAAACTTTCTAAAATTCACGCTATCCGTTCTAAGTCTATTCGATCGATTAAATTGTCAATGCAACACAAAATAGTTTTTTCTCGACAAAAAAACAACTGATTGTTAGTAGTTAGTACTTAGTATTTAGTATTAAGACCCAATGCTGACCACCATGTCATCTTCCCTCTCAACTATAAAGACATTCCCTACCTCACTCCTTGCCTATTTATCCGCCCCTTCTTTTTGCTTTCAACCACTAATACGCAAATAACAAATTATAGGTCTATATACTAACTACTAAATACTATATACTGAAACAAAGAAAGCCCTCTCGCGAGGGCTTTCTTTGTTTCTTATTGTTTAGGCCAATAAACGAATTGGCGCTTCTAATAATCCTTTTAGAGTTTGTAAGAATTGTGCTCCTGTTGCACCATCCACTACGCGGTGGTCACAACCTAAAGACAACTTCATTACGTTTCCTGGTACAACAGCTCCATTCTTAACAACTGGAATTTGTTGGATAGCACCTACGGAAAGAATAGCGCCATCAGGTGAATTGATAATCGATGTAAACTCATCAATACCGAACATACCTAAGTTAGAAACGGTGAAAGTTGATCCTTCCCAATCAGAAGGTTGCAATTTCTTAGCTTTTGCTTTTTGAGCGAAGTCTTTCACTTCCGCAGATATATGTGATAACGATTTACCATCAGCGAAACGAACAACAGGTACTAACAAGCCGTCTTCAACAGCGATAGCAACACCAATGTTTGTATGCTCATTGTATCTGATTTTATCACCTAACCAAGAAGAGTTCACAGCAGGGTGTTGTTTCAATGCGATTGCTACCGCTTTGATAACGATATCATTGAACGATACTTTTACTGGAGCAACTTCATTGATTTGAGCACGCGCAGCGATCGCATTATCCATATCGATACTAACGTTCAAATAGAAGTGAGGTGCAGTAAACAATGACTCTGACAAACGACGAGCAATTGTTTTACGCATTTGGTTTACCGGTTTTTCAGTGAAACGCTCTTCTCCAATATATTGAGGTAAACTTACAGTCTTCGCTTCAGTCTCTGCAGCTTTCGCAGGAGCAGATGCCGCAGCCGCAGCTGGTGCCGCAGAAGGGGTAAAGTTCTCCACGTCTTTCTTAACAATACGTCCACCTTCAGCCGAACCTTTTACTTGTGAAAGGTCAATTCCTTTTTCCTTAGCAATTTTCTTCGCTAATGGAGAAGCTTTCACACGTGAATCTGATGAAGTGCTGCTAGCAGCTTCCGGAGCAGGACTTGTTTCCGCTGGAGCATCAGCTTTCTTCTCTTCGGATTTATCTTCCGCTTTTGCAGCCGGCTTTTGATTCAACAATGGAGTTACATCAGTTCCAGCAGGACCAACGATCGCAATGATATCATTTACTTTCGCCGCTTGACCAGCTTCAACACCAACATACAATAAAGTACCTTCAGCGTATGCTGTTACTTCCATTGTCGCTTTATCTGTCTCAACGTCTGCAATCGCATCGTCAGACTTAATAGAATCACCAACTTTAAAGTTCCACTGTGCGATAACACCTTCAGTCATCGTATCGCTTAGTAAAGGCATTGTAATTACAGTAACACCTAAATCTTCAGCAGAAACTTGTTCGCCAGCAGGAGACGATTCCTCAGCTTTTTCTTCTTTTTTCTCTTCTTTTGGAGCCTCTTCTTTCGAAGTCTCCTCAGCTTTCGCTGCAGGTGCCGCGTCGCCTTCTAGTAAAGCTTTATAATCTTCACCTTCTTCACCTAAAACAGCGATAACTGCATCAATCGCTACAGCTTCACCTTCTTTAGGACCAATATATAACAATGTTCCTTCTTGATAAGATTCGAAGTCCATTGTCGCTTTATCTGTTTCAATCTCGGCAACCAAGTCACCAGAGTTTACTTTATCACCAACTTTTTTGTGCCATTTCGCGATCACACCTTCAGTCATTGTGTCGCTCATCTTCGGCATTCTTACTACTTCAGCCATTGTTTAGGTATCTTCTATTTTAGTTAAAGTAATTCTAATTAATCCATTACAAAAGGATAATCCTCTTGTACATATACATCTTTGTAGATCTCATCCGCTGTAGGATATGGAGACTCCTCGGCAAACTTCACTGAATCATCAACAATTTTCTTAATCTCAGCATCTACTTCTGCAAACCAAGCCTCGTCAGCATACTTGTTCTCAACGATGGCATGTTTTGTAGCCAACAATGGATCTCTCCCTTTATACTCTTCCAACTCTTCTTTCGTACGGTATTTCGCAGGGTCAGACATTGAGTGACCTTTATAACGGTAAGTACGAATTTCTAAGAATGTAGGACCTTCACCCGCACGAGCACGTTGAACAGCCTCATCCATTGCGTTGTGAACAGCAACAACGTCCATACCATCAACTGGAGCACATGGCATATCAAAACCAAGACCCATTTTGTAGATATCCGTCATGTTTGTTGTACGTTGTACTGAAGTACCCATTGCATAACCGTTGTTCTCACAAACGAAAATTACAGGTAACTTCCATAACATCGCCATATTTAATGTTTCATTGAAAGCTCCTTGGCGTACAGCGCCATCACCCATATAACAGATGTTCACGTTGTTTGTGCCTAAGTATTTTTCAGCAAATGCAATACCAGCACCTAAAGGAATCTGGCCACCTACGATACCGTGTCCACCCATAAATTTATGCTCCTTAGAGAAAAAGTGCATCGAACCACCTTTACCTTTTGAACAACCAGTAGCTTTACCGAACAATTCCGCCATACAAGCATCTGCAGAAACGCCTTTTGCTAATGCATGAGCGTGGTCGCGGTATGCTGTAATCAATGAATCTTCCGGCTTAATAACTGACATTGTCCCAGCTACTACTGCTTCTTGTCCAATATATAAGTGACAGAATCCGCGTATTTTTTGCTGTCCGTATAATTGGCCAGACTTCTCTTCAAACTTGCGCATGAGCAGCATTGATTTATACCACTCTAAATAGGTTTCTTTTGTTATAGGTGTTGAACTCATTTGTACGAATTGAATTTCTTTACTTAACTGACTACAAATCTAATCAATATTAACGAGATTTCGGATAAATTTTAGGTGACATTTAACGCATTTTGTCATAACACTAACAAAATTCAAGGCCGATATAAATAACAAACGGCCCATTTCAGGCCGTTCTAAGTTATGCTAATATTTTTGATAGATCTTCCAACGTTACTTTCTGCTGCTCGCCGGTTTCCATATTCTTTAAACTCAATTGTCCGGAAGCGACTTCTTCATCGCCAACCAACAAAACATAAGGTATCTGCTTCGAATCTGCATAGCTCATTTGCTTCTTGAGTTTCACGGCGGACGGATAAAGTTCTGCCGCAATACCAGCTTCACGCAATTTAAACAATATAGGTAAAGTAGATGCCTCTAGTGCTTGGGCAAAATTGATGATCAACACTTTCGTCCGCTCGCCATTGCTCGGTGGAAACAACTGCAATTCTTCCAAAACATCATAGATGCGATCCGCCCCAAAGGAAACTCCTACGCCAGTCAGATCTTTTAACCCGAACATACCGGTCAAGTCATCATAACGACCACCTCCACCAATGCTCCCCATCTGCACCTCGTTCGTCTTCACCTCGAAAATACATCCTGTGTAATAGTTAAGACCACGAGCCAGCGTTATATCCACTTCCACTTCCCTTTCTAAAATTGCAGACTGACCGAGTTTTCGAAGATATTCAAATACTGTTTCAATCTCCTCTACCCCCTTTAAACCAACAGAGGAATTAGCTAACACAGACTTCAGCGAATCCAATTTCTCTTGATTTGAGCCGTTGAGCTCAATGATAGGCTTTAGGACCGCTAAGTCAGCCTCCGTAAAACCACGCTCCAAGAGTTCTTTGTTTACCCCTTCCAAACCAATCTTATCGAGTTTATCGATAGCTACCGTCATATCGACGATCAATTCAGGTTTTCCTACGACTTCAGCAATACCAGAAAGGATCTTACGGTTGTTCAACTTGATATTGAAATCCTTCAAACCCAATTTCGTCAAAGCCTCATGATAGATCAATACAAACTCTGCCTCATTCAGCAAAGAATCAGAGCCAACCACGTCGACATCACATTGGTAAAACTCACGGTATCTCCCCCTTTGAGGACGATCCGCACGCCACACCGGCTGTATTTGGAAACGCTTGAAAGGTAAAGAAATTTCATTTTGATGCATCACCACATAGCGAGCAAAAGGAACAGTCAAGTCATAGCGCAAAGCCTTTTCCGAGATCGAAGAAATCAAAGCAGTCGAGTTCTTCTCGGCCAATAAGTTCTCCGGGGCCTTCGATAAGTAATCCCCAGAATTTAAGATCTTAAAAATCAACTTATCACCTTCGTCTCCATACTTCCCGGTCAATGTACTCAAATTCTCAAACGAGGGAGTCTGAATCTCACTGTACCCATACTTCTTGAAAATCGTCTTTAATGTATTGTAAATGTGATTACGTTTCTCCATTTCTACCGGAGTAAAATCACGTGTTCCTTTAGCTAATGATGGTTTAATTGATGCCATGAGGGCAAAGGTAGCAAAAATAGTATTTAGTAGTTAGCATTTAGTATTAAGACCTAGGGTGGATAATTAAGCCTTATTTTTTTGCAAAGAGATGCATATGAACATGAAGCATGAACAGAGGGATGGGACTACCAAATTCCTTTAAAAAAATTAGAAATATCTTCCGACTTGGGTCTAACTACTAAATACTAGCTACTAAATACTACCCTATTCAAATATCTTCAAATACTCGCAGGCTTTTTCTGCGGCCATTTTCTCGGCGCTTTTCTTATTGAAGTCGCGACCTATACCGCAGTCTTCTCCGTCTACCACCACCTTAACAGAGAACATCTTGGCAGACTCTCCTTCGGGGTTATCGATCTGAATGAAGGCAACCTCTTTTCCATTGTGTTGACACCATTCGATCAAACGGCTTTTGAAGTTGGTTTCAGTAATTTCTAGGGTGTGTATATCGACGTGTGGTTTGATGATGCGTGACAATAAAAATTCACGAGTGAATTTATACCCTTTATCCAGATACACGGCTCCGATCAATGCTTCGAATGCATCGCCCAATAAAGAACCCTGCTTATTAGGATAACTGATCATGCGGGCATCAAATTCAATGAGTTCGTTGAAACCAAGTTTGCGCGACAGCTGATTCAAGTTTGCACGTGAAACAATCTTCGAACGCATTTCTGTTAAGAAACCTTCATCTTTATAAGGGTAAAGTTTAAACAATAGTTCTGCTACTACTGAACCCAGAACAGCATCACCCAAAAACTCTAAACGCTCATTGCTATTTTTAACCCCCTCTTTAATCGGCTTAGCAACCGATTTATGTCGAAACGCCATTTGGTATAACCTGACATTCCCCGGCACAAAGCCTAAGATATTCTTTAACTTCTTGAAGTAAGCTTTTTGGGGAGATAAATACAGTTTATAAACACTAATCGGCATACCAACATCTTTAAGAAGAAATAGGTAGTTTTTGGAGAAAACTACCTATTCAATTCCTTATCTTTTTCTTTCAACCAAAACTATGCTTTGTATTTTTTAACAATCAAAGAAGCATTGTGTCCACCGAATCCGAATGTATTGCTTAATGCAGCATTAACAACACGTTTCTGTGCTTTGTTGAAAGTAAAGTTCAATCTATTGTCAATTTCAGGATCGTCCGTAAAATGATTGATTGTAGGAGGTACAATATCATTTTGTACAGCAAGAATCGATGCAATCGACTCCACTGCTCCCGCAGCACCTAATAGGTGACCCGTCATTGATTTTGTAGAACTAATATTCAATTTATATGCATGATCCCCAAATTGCTCAATAATAGCTTTGGTCTCACTAACATCGCCTACTGGAGTCGATGTACCATGCACGTTAATATAATCAATAGCTGTTGCGTCTAAATTCGCATCAGCCAAAGCTTTGCTCATCGCTAAGCGAGCACCTAATCCTTCTGGATGCGAAGCAGTAATGTGATATGCATCTGCACTCATACCACCACCGGCAATCTCAGCATAAATCTTAGCACCACGTGCTAAAGCATGCTCTAAACTTTCTAATATAATAGCACCTGAACCCTCGCCAGAAACGAAACCGTCGCGATCCTTATCAAAAGGACGTGATGCCGTTTTCGGATCATCATTACGAGTGGAAAGTGCATGCATTGCATTGAACCCGCCAATACCAGCTTCATTAATTGTCGCCTCAGAACCTCCGCTAATGATCACATCAGCTAAACCCATACGGATATAGTTGAATGCATCAATCATCGCGTTTGTTGCAGAAGCACAAGCTGAAACTGCTGAAAAGTTAGGACCTCTCAAGCCATGTCGCATAGAGATATGTCCCGGAGCTAAATCAATTAACATCTTCGGTATAAAGAAAGGATTAAAGCGTGGTGTACCATCGCCCTTTGCAAATCCAGCAACCTCATCCAAAAATGTAGTCAAGCCCCCAATACCTGACCCCCAAATTACACCAATACGATTGGTATCTAGTTTATCAAACTCTAATCCCGCATCTTTGACAGCTTCGTCGGTCGATGCAATTGCATATTGAACGAAAGGGTCGATTTTACGAGCCTCTTTACGGTCCATATAGTTATGTGGATCAAACCCCTTCACTTCACAAGCAAATTGGGTTTTGAATTTTGACGCATCAAAATGCGTAATAGGAGCGGCACCACTTACACCATTAATTAACCCATCCCAGTATTCTGCGACGGTGTTACCTAGGGGTGTAAGTGCACCCAATCCTGTTACAACTACTCTTTTAAGCTCCATTAATATGTTTGGCCTAATAAAATTAGTTAGTTAACGTTTTTTTCTAAATAAGCGATTGCTTGACCTACTGTGCTAATGTTCTCAGCCTGATCGTCTGGAATAGCAACGTTGAATTCTTTTTCGAATTCCATGATCAACTCAACTGTATCAAGTGAGTCTGCACCTAAATCATTCGTGAAAGAAGCTTCTGGTGTTACTTCGTTTTCATCTACACCTAACTTTTCAACGATAATAGCTTTTACTCTTGATGCGATATCTGACATGATTTTCTAGTTTAATTGTTTAATAAATCTGTGCAAAGAAAAAATAAATTTCCCCAAAAATCAAATCTTTTTGACTTTTGAAAACAAATAAAGAACAAAGTTACCCCAAGAAAGGTTTTCCAACCTGCTAAAAACTAACTCTATTCAATAATAACAAAAGAAATACGCTTTTACAAACTTAATCCTTATTTAATGATATTTTTACGTAAAGCACCCTCTTTAATCTATTGAAAACCGTATTTTTGCTATCTGAACTGAAAGAAATCATAGATTGAGCAAGATAACTTTTAAACTTGAAACCGACTTTGACCTCGAACTGGATTTTATCCTGATTGGCATAAGCTCCGTCTTAAGAGACTATCGGCTTTGTCACTTTATCAACAAACACACCGGGCTCAAACTCGTACATGGTAAAGAAGATTACATAGACCATAACGGCAAGGAAAAAGAAAAACCGCAAAACGAACTCGACTACCACATCATCTACGAGACGAAGAAAAACAAACCCAGCGTACAACATCATTTCATCACCTACCGTTACAATAATCAAACTTACGACTTCGAATTCTATCTACTTAGCAATAAGTCTATTGAAGGAGGTACTTTGATCCCAGAGATTGTGAGCTTTGACTACTTTCTGCTGATAAAACATTATATTGATGAAGAAGATCTAGAAGCGCTAATAGAGAACATTAAAGCAATACCGGAAGTACTACTTGTAAAAGAAATAGACCCAACGGCATTGAAATCTAAAGAAAATCTGATATTTTAGCGAATTATTTTTAGATAGTGTAAGATATACACCAAAACCTAAATCGAAACCCTCCGGGGAAAAGTGTGGAACACTGCAAATAATATTGATTTAAAACATTAAAAAAAAGACATTACATGGATAAACTAAAAAAGCGAACCAAAATTGTAGCTACTTTAGGCCCCGCTTCCTCAAAAAAAGAAGTATTGACCCGAATGATTGCTAAAGGAGTAGACGTTTGCCGTTTAAACTTCTCGCACGGAAGCCAAGAAGACCACCAGAAAGTAATCAACACTATTAAAGAAATCAACCAAGAGTTCCCGTTTAAGGTAGGTATCCTTGCAGACTTACAAGGACCGAAAATCCGTATCGGCAAAATGAAAGAAGGCGGAGCAATCCTAATCAACGGAAGTCAGGTTGAAATCACTACAGAAGAATTAATTGGCGACGAGAACCGCATCTATATCACTTACGAAAACTTCCCGAACGACGTAAAAGAAGACGAAATCATCTTGTTAGATGATGGAAAACTTCAATTGCGCGTTTTGAGTACAAATCACAAAGACACAGTAAAATGTGAAGTTGTACACGGAGGTATCCTAACATCGAGAAAAGGGGTTAACTTGCCAAACACAAAAGTGTCTATCCCTTCATTAACTGAAGAGGATTTAGATAACTTAAACTTCGCATTAGACCACGGTGCTGACTGGATCGCCATGTCATTCGTTCGTTCCGCAGAAGATATCAAGCAGTGTAAAGAGATTATCAAAGAGAAAGGTTCTCATGCTCGCGTTATTGCGAAAATTGAAAAACCAGAAGCAATCGATAATATCGATGCAATTATCGAAGCGACAGATGCTGTGATGGTTGCTCGTGGAGATTTAGGGGTTGAGATGCCAATGGAAGAAGTTCCGGGATTGCAAAAAATCATCGCTCAAAAATGTCGTAATCTAGCGAAACCAGTAATTATTGCTACCCAAATGTTGGAGAGTATGATTACTACGCCTCGTCCTACGCGCGCAGAAGTGAATGACGTTGCGAACTCAGTAATTGATGGTGCAGATGCCGTCATGCTAAGTGGTGAAACTTCAGTTGGTGAATTCCCGGAGATCGTAATCGAGACCATGGCGAAAGTAATTACCCACGTAGAAAGCACTTCTTATCCTTATTACAGCGAGAAAGAAACATTAGGTACTGTTGAAGTAACACGTATCCCTGACGCAATCTGTGGATCCTCTATTTTCTTAGCAGAAAAGACCAAAGCTTCGGCTATCGCTGTTATGACTGCCTCGGGTTACACCGCATTAGAAATTTCTAGCTACCGTCCAGATGCTGATATTTACGTATTCACCGGTAATGAGAAATTATTAACGCAATTAAGTCTAGTATGGGGTGTACAATCCTTCATCTATGACAAGTACGAAAGCACAGATGGTACTATCCAGGATGTGAATGGCTTATTGAAGAAATACCATTTGGTTGAGCCAGGACAAATCGTAATCAACACTTCTTCTACTCCACTTCACGCAAAAGGTAGAACAAATACTATCCGCGTTTCAGAAGTAATGTAAGCAGAATGCATAAGAATAATAAAGGCCGTCTAACAGATGGCCTTTTTATTTCCTTAAAACTTATTTCTTCTTTTGATCCAAAGGCTCAGTACCCGGCATTGGCGAATTCTTCTTCCCATCTAAAGGTTTGATCAGTATAATGGAATCGTCCTTTTGTATCAACCGACGATTCATCTGACTATTGGGAATATCGACAGGATTCGTGTTGGTACTATCTTGAGGTAGAATATTCGGTGTCCCGTCCGCCATAATCTTAAAGTCAGGACGTTTGATCTTAACGCTATCTGCCCAGTCCGGTAAGCCCTTTTGCTTAGGGATGATATTTTCCTTATTTTGTGCTTGAGAGTTTATAAGAAAACCAAATATCAAAACAAATAATGGGGCAATCGTTTTCATAAGCAAGTCTTTTAACCACCTAAATATACTCAATATCAAGGCTATGCGAATTAGAAAACCATGGCAACCGCTGTTAAATTGTGTTAAATGAAGAAAACGACATAAATCCCTTATTATTTTTGTAACAAATGAAGAAAAGAAGTATTACGTTGATTATTGGATTAATGTCCATTGCGCTCTTGGGTGTTATGGCCATGCAGTATTACTTCATCCGGGAATCATTCAAACAGAAGTCAAAGCTATTTGACGAGGCAGTGAAAGCCTCGCTGACGGCCGTCGCAAATAAAATTGAACGTATCGAAATATATGAGTTTGCCCGCCAGCAGGAACGTGAAAATCAAGAGAAATTCAGACAGGATCAGGAACGCTTGCAGAAGAACGAACAGATTTTAGCGCTCCAAGTTAAATATCAGGATAGCATCAAGTTGTTACAACGCCTTGCATTTTCACATACGCAGCGCTTCAATGAGATGGAAACCCGCTTGAATCAACAGTATCCAACCGTTTTGATCAGCAACAATTTCTACGAAACCTACATCCGCCGTAAAGAATACAATCATCTAGTTCGAATTACCTTAGAGCAGGGTTATACTAGCGAAATGACTATTGGAGAATTTGCGCGCGTTTATGCTATCCGCGAAGTCAAAGAAGTGAAAGCAAAAGACGATAGCGCACGCTATGTCATCCCTATTTTCGGACCGAATTCCGCAATCACAGCGACTTTCGAAATCAGAACCCTCCCTCCTCCTGTTGACCTGCGCGTGCTCTCACAAATTGATGTATTAGAGAAGAAATTGAACAAACTCCGCAATCAGAAATTGATCGGTGCAGAAACACTTTTCGATTCCCTGAAGATCATGGGTGGAAAACAGAGTGCTATTATGGAGGATGTAGCGATCGGTATGCAATTATCGAAGCGTCCTTTAGAACAACGTATCGACAAAACGCAGGCTGTAGACTTACTGATCAATGAACTAGACCAACGTGGAATCAATTCCTCATTCGTGATGCAGGTTCGTAATTCAGAGAATAGTCCTTTGGTCTTCCAAGCAATCTTTAACTATAAAGATGAGAAGATTAAAGAAACCGATACCCCTCCAATGATTTACAAAGCGCGACTATTCCAGAGCGATGAAGGTAAATCTCCTGGTGAGCTGCGTGTATATTTCCCTAATAAAGGCTCTGTAATAGCGAGCACCATGGGTTATTGGTTGCTGCCAATCTTAGCCCTGCTGGCATTGCTTATAGGCTGTTTCGCCTATACGCTAAGCATTATCTTCCGTCAGAAGAAGATCTCCGAGATGAAAACGGATTTCATCAACAATATGACGCACGAATTCAAGACCCCTGTTGCCACTATCATGATTGCTTCGGAGTCATTAAAAGATCCGGAAATCTCTGCGGACGAGCGAAGGGTGAGCAAGCTTGCCAATATAATTTATGATGAAAACGTGCGCCTAGGTTCTCATATCGAGCGTGTCCTCAATATTGCTCGACTCGAAAAAGAGAATTTAAAAATCGAACGAACCAACGTACAGATCAACAATTTGGCAAATGCGGTGTTAGAAAGTATGAAGCTGCAATTAGAAAAAGCCGAAGGAACCTTAAATATACACCTGGATGCGGAGCATGATTTGGTGATTGGTGATGAGCTTCACTTATCGAATGTAATGTACAACTTGGTTGATAATGCCATTAAGTACAGTAAAGAACGTCCTGAAATAACTTTTAAAACATTCAACCGTGGGAAGAATATCGTAATCGCTGTTTCTGACAAAGGAATTGGAATGACAAAAGATCAAGCGGAGAAGATTTTTGATCAGTTTTACCGTATTCCGACTGGAAATATCCATAATGTCAAGGGTTTTGGATTGGGACTAAGTTATGTTAATGACATTATTAAACGCCTCAACGGAAAGATCACTGTGAAAAGCGAGAAAGATAAAGGCACACAATTTGAAGTAACTTTACCATTAAAGCATGCCTCACAAGAGGTTGCTTAATAAAATAGCAAAGGAATTATATGAATCAAAAAATATTATTAGCGGAAGATGACCCTAACTTGGGCGATCTTTTGAAAGACTATCTGGAACTAAAAGGCAAATTCGATGTAGTATTGAGCAAGGATGGTCAAGAAGCATTAGAAGCCTTTAGAAAGGATAATTTTGACTTATGTATCCTCGATGTCATGATGCCTAAGAAGGATGGTTTCTCTTTAGGTAAAGACATTCGGAAGATCAATCAAACAATACCAATCATCTACGCAACAGCGAAAGGAATGATGGAAGATAAGACGCAGGCCTTCGAGTTAGGCGGCGATGACTATATCACCAAACCCTTCCGCGTCGAAGAATTATTGCTAAGAATAAATGCACTCCTAAAACGAGCTGCAAAAGACAAAGAAGAAGAAGTTGCAGATAAATTCGAAATCGGCGATTACTTCTTCGATTATACAAGTCAGATTATCTCTTACAAAGGTCAACAACAGAAATTGTCGACAAAAGAAGCCGAACTTCTGCGCCTTCTTTGCTTAAAAAAGAATGACGTCTTAACCCGTGAAGAAGCATTAGTCAAAATCTGGCACGACGACAACTACTTCACCGGCCGTAGTATGGACGTTTTCTTAAGTAAGTTGAGAAAATACCTGAAAGAAGACCCGAATGTAGAAATCGTGAATGTACATGGTAAAGGGTATAAGCTTTTGGTAAGCTAGATTTAGATATTAGATTTGAGACATTAGACATAAGAACCTGCAGCAATGCGGGTTCTTTTTTTAAGCATTATGTTGTCTTGAACCAGGAAAAAAAGGATGTAAGGATTAACAAGATCCTGCAAATCTTTTAATCCTTCCTTTCCTGGTTCAAAGACAAAAAATCCTTCCTTTCTTGGTTCAAAACAATCTACCTCTTCCTCTCTAAACCAAAGGTGCAAAAACATCCTTCCTTTCTCGCCCACAACCTCCACCTCTCCCCATTCCAAAATAAAAAAAACTGCACTGCTGCAGTTTCTAATATCTAATGTCTAATATCTAATGTCTAAAATCTAAAGTCTAGATTCTAAAATCTCCCTTCCACTTCCCGAAGTCCGTTTTTCAGTCGTTCCTCTCCTAATCCTGATACCACTTTATAGTTGGCATTTAATGCGTCTAGTTCGTCTTTCCAGACCTGCATAAAGTGCGCTCTTTCGGTTGGAAAATCGCGTAGTGGATCATCTTCCCAAGGAAGGTCGATATCCATGAGTAGATAAAAATCATACTGCCTTTTTTTAATTTCATCGGTTACTTCTTTCGGAGTTTCACCGAAAAGGTGGTCACACCATATCTTGACCGTCAGAATTGTAGTGTCACAGACGATTACAGAAGGCTCAGTGGCAAGGAAAGCCTCTTCGAGGGCTACTTGCCCATAAAACATATTGACTTCGTCCTGGAGCGTGTATTCACGATTCAAATGCTCGCAGTAATATCTAGCGTACTCCGGAACGGCCAGCGTCTTTAATTCTTTCGCGAGGTATTTCGCCATGGTAGATTTTCCGGTAGACTCCGGTCCGACAACGGCGATCTTGATGGTCTTGTTTTCAGTAGCCTGCATAAAGGGACAATATTACTGAAAATTAAGATAGCTTTTTCGCCAATCCCTATATCCATTCCATGCAATGATCGTGAATGCGATGTAGAGAATCGCCGTCAGAATTAAATCCTTATGAATATAGAGCGGAATATAGCATAAATCGACAAATACCCACAGCAGCCAATTTTGAAGAACTTTGCGTGTCATCAAAAACTGCGCAACTAAACTGGTCGCTGTACAGAAACCATCGATGTAAGGCACATCAGAATCCGTTTTATGATCTAGAAAATAGCCGAGAATACCCGCAATCAATAAAATAATTGCTATAGTCAATCCCAGTTGTTTACTATTGAAGGATGTAATCGGCTTCTCCTCAGAGTGCGCTCGCCTATTCCAATAATACCATCCGTATACAGCCGTCCCGAGGAAATAAATTTGTAAAGTAGAATCTCCATATAGTTTAGCCTGATAGAAGATATATAGATAGAGACTGACGCTGATAATACTGATAGGCCAGTTCCATATATTTTGTTTTGCTGCGAGGAATACACAGATGAACCCGGAGATGGTAGCAAGCCACTCCAACAGGCTAGTTTCTAGAAATTGTTGGTAAAGTTGAGAGAGAAAATCCTGCATTCTTCAGTTATTAAGGATAACTAAAGATAGCAATAATTAGGAAAGAAAGGTCTTCTACAAGCTATTGAACCAATTTATTGGCGCAGTTTGTACTTGCAAAAGATTCTGGTTTCGCCTTGAAGATGAATCCCATTCCTAAGATATAGCCCATGGCTTCTTTGAGTGCGGTATTGGATTGAAAGTTGGGATTGGTGTTGATGTCAGCGTGGACTTCAAGGTCTACGGAATACTGATCGAGAAGTGGACAAAGCTCGTAGGCTGTTTCGATGGAGTATTGTACTTCAAGTAGCATCCTCTCTTTGATGCTCATGTTGTGCATTTTGCGGTCTTTGTGGATGAACATAAAGCCACCGCGGTGTTCCCGAAGGAAGACAATGACAGTCGCGAACTCGACGATACCTCGCTTGACCTGGGAGTCGGTACCGATATAAACCTTTAATTTGTTACCTAGGTTCTGTTCGCGGATAATAGTGTCCTCAACTGCGGATAGGATCGGGAGCTTTAATAATTCTCCATTGTATTTTTGCCATTCCATATACAAAGGTTTTGTTATCTAAATGTACTGATAAACTGTTCATTATATTTTTATTATATATTAACTAATTGCTAAATGTTTGTTTACTCTTGTGCTAGGAGGTTATTCCTTATTACCATATGCCAGGTCGCCCGCATCCCCCAAACCTGGAACGATATAAGACTTGCTGGTCAGCTCATTATCGACCGCTCCCACCCAGATCTGCACCTCCGGCAAGAAGGCTCTCACATGCTGTATCCCCTCTTCCGAAGCAATGACAGTAGCGATATGAAGCTCTTTGATATTGTATTCACTCAATAAATCTTTACAACAGAGCACTAAGCTTTTTCCTGTTGCCAACATAGGATCGGCCATGATGACCACTTTTTCATCAAGATTCGGCGTGTTTTGATATTTCTTATGGATTTCAAACTCACCACTCTTCTTGGTATGGCGATAGGCTGCGATAAAGGCGCTATCAGCGCGATCAAAAACATTTAGTAATCCCTGATGAAACGGTAGACCCGCGCGCATAATCGTGGCAATCACCGGCTGCTGAGGCATCAAATGCGTGCTTGCGACACCGAGCGGTGTTTCCACATCGACGTAATGGTATTCCAGTGTCTTACTGATCTCATAGGCCATCACCTCACCGAGGCGCTCAAGATTGCGGCGAAACCGCATCCGATCTTGCTGTATCCGTACATCTCTTAATTCTGCCAAAAAATGATTGGCAATACTGTTCTGTTTTGTTAAGATCGTTATCATGACAAAAAGTCTTGTTGTTAAGCAATTTAATAATTATTTTCCGCAATTGAGTGCGTTAATCAGTTATTATGGAAACGGAATAATATTTGATAAATTAGCGTGGAAAGGTAAGCATGAAATTTCAATTAACATCTGAATATAAACCTACTGGCGATCAGCCTCAAGCGATCAAAGAATTAGTAGCGGGCGTCGAGCAAGGAGAACAATATCAAACATTATTAGGCGTAACGGGATCTGGTAAAACATTTACCGTGGCGAATCTTATTCAAGAAACGCAGAAACCAACCCTCATTTTAAGCCACAATAAGACATTGGCAGCACAGTTATATGGAGAGTTCAAACAATTCTTTCCCAATAATGCAGTGCATTATTTCGTGTCCTATTATGACTATTACCAACCGGAAGCATTCATAGCTTCATCCAACACGTACATAGAGAAAGATTTAGCGATCAATGAGGAAATCGAAAAACTCCGTTTAGCAACGACCTCTGCGCTTATGTCTGGACGAAGAGATGTTATTGTAGTCTCATCCGTATCGTGTATTTACGGTATGGGTAACCCAGAAGATTTCTCGCGCTCAATCTTTCGATTTGGCGTAGGTACCACCATTAGTAGAAATGCCTTTTTACATAAATTGGTCGAAATACTTTACGCAAGGACTACGGCAGATTTCAAACGCGGTACGTTTAGAGTAAAAGGCGATACAGTCGATGTCTACCCTGCTTATATGGATAACGCCTATCGCATTTCCTTTTTCGGCGACGATATAGACGAGCTTAGTGAAATAGATCCTGTGTCGGGACGAACGCTTCAAAAGCATGAAACCCTAGCTTTATTTCCGGCCAATCTTTTCGTTACGCCGAAAGAGAAGTTCACCCAATCGATCTGGGGCATTCAGGAAGAATTGGTCCATCGCAAAGCACAACTGGAAGATGAGGGTAAAATGTTGGAAGCAAAGCGTCTTGAAGAGCGTGTTAATTACGATTTAGAAATGATGCGCGAACTGGGCTACTGTTCGGGAATTGAGAACTATTCTCGATTTTTTGATGGCAGACAACCAGGCATGCGCCCCTTCTGTTTGATCGATTATTTCCCGGATGATTACCTCATGGTTATTGATGAAAGCCACGTGACCATCCCTCAATTGCGTGCGATGTATGGTGGCGACCGCTCAAGAAAGATTTCATTAGTAGAGCACGGTTTCCGATTACCGGCGGCATTAGATAACCGACCATTGAACTTCCCGGAATTCGAATCCCTGACCAATCAAACGGTATATGTATCGGCTACTCCAGGGGATTACGAATTGCAACAGACCGAAGGTGTTGTTGTCGAGCAAGTCATTCGTCCTACAGGCCTTTTAGACCCGATCATAGAAGTTAAACCTGCAATCAACCAGGTCGACGATTTCTTGGAAGAAGTTGATAAGACCATTAAAGAGGGCGGTAGAGTGCTGGCGACGACTTTGACGAAGCGTATGGCGGAAGAGCTTACCAAATACATGACCCGCTTGAATATCAAAGTACGCTATATCCACTCGGAAGTAAAAACCTTAGAACGCGTGGAAATACTTCGCGGACTGCGCTTGGGCGAATTTGATGTCCTTGTCGGGGTCAACTTATTAAGAGAGGGTTTAGACTTACCAGAAGTGACCTTGGTGGCTATTTTAGATGCCGATAAAGAGGGTTTCTTGCGATCTGAACGTTCCTTAATCCAAACGATCGGACGTGCAGCACGTAATGAAAAAGGCCGCGTGATTATGTATGCGGACAAGATGACTGATAGTATGCGGATTACCATCGATGAAACGAACAGACGTCGTGATAAGCAGATCAGTTACAACTTAGAACATGGCATTACCCCTCGTACGGTTGGTAAAACAAAAGAAGAGATTCTGGAGCAAACTTCGGTCGCTGATATGGGGGTAGGACCAAAAGCTTATATAGAACCAGATGCGGCAGCTTCTGTTGCTGCCGATCCACTTATCGAATATATGAGCGATAATGAAATGAAAAAAGCGATAGAAACAGTGCGCAAGCGTATGGAAAAAGCTGCAAAAGAGATGGAATTCTTAGAGGCAGCGAAATTACGCGATGAGATGTTCGCGCTGGAGAAAGCCTATGAAGACAAATTTGGAAAAAGATAGATTCTTCGAAACGAAATAATTTTTAAATAGCATTTATATAAAAACAAAGCCACCTAAAATAGGTGGCTTTGTTTTTATCTTATCAGTCTACCCGGAAACTGTGTTATATTTTCAAGCGTTAATTGTTGCATGACCTGATACAATTGTGCTTTGAACATGGTTATGGTATGATCCGCACCCTCATCCCCTAATGCCCCAACGCCATACATAAATGGGCGGCCCATAAAGTTAAACTCCGAACCCACGGCATAGGCTCTACCTAAATCCACGCCAGAGCGTATCCCACCATCCAACATAATCTTTATCTTTTCCTTATACACAGGATTTGAAGCTAATTTCATCAATGAATGTATAGAAGATTCACCTGCATCAATCTGTCGGCCACCATGGTTGGAAACAATGACCCCATCGGCACCGACCTGAATTGCAGCTTCCATATCTTCATCGGTTGTAATACCTTTTAACACCAAAGGTCCTTGCCAAATATCGCGAATCGCTTTCACTTTCTCCACATTCACTTTCCCAGTGAATGTACGGTTCATGAATTGTCCAAGCTGCGCGAGATCTAATCCCTTTTCCATATAGGGTTTCAACGTGGCAAAGGAAGGAATCCCGTGCTGAAGTGTTTTAATCCCCCATGCCGGACAGACCATTGCCTGCAATATATTCTGAATATTCATCTTGGGCGGCATAGAAAGACCCGATTTAATTTCCCGATACCGTAAGCCGAATGAAGGAACATCGACGAGTACCACCAAAACAGGACATTCTACATCTTTTAAACGGCGTAAAATATCATCTCTTAATCGATCTTCCGTAGGATGATAAAGCTGAAACCATGCCTTCCCATCGGAGACCTCGGCGATGCGTTCTATCGAACTGGTAGAAACGGTACTTAAGGTATAGGGTATATCATGCTTGGCAGCGGCTTTCGCCAATATTTCAGGTGCATTAGGCCACATTAGTCCTTGCAATCCAATCGGTGAAATACCGAAGGGAGCAGCATAAGTTCGGCCGAACAGGTTTACCGACATATCAATATCGCCAGCAACATGCAGATACTGTGGCTTTAGAAGAATATCGTCAAAATCATTCTCATTTCTTGCTAAGTTAAGCTCTTCATTACAGCCTCCTTCGAGGTAATCGAAAGCAAACTTGGGAATTCTTGATTTAGCTTTACGCTTTAAATCAGTTACTGAAGGATATTTTGAATTGTATTTGAATAGTATTTTTTTACTCATGGATCTAAAATGATCGGTTAGAACGTTAAACGTCTAAATTAAGGCAAATAATCGATAAGACTGTCCTGTACTTTGATGTGCAGGATAGAAAATCGGTAATTATCAAAATAATGGGGCTTACTCTTTTATCTCGAGTTTCTCTACGACAGATCGGTGTCCCGATTTCCCATAGAAAATAATATGGTCCACCTTGGTTCCAAGGCCCGAAGTTCCCTCCTTCTGCTGAATAAAAATACGCTCTACACGCATCTTCACGTTGTTCACCGTGGTTTCAACATAGGAACCCTTATTTGACTTGATGTGCAGGAAAAACTTTTGGCTTGGCAGCGACACGATTGATGCCTCGTAGGAATCTGAATCCACTACTTGCGTAGAGATGCCATAGGCGAAATTCCGCTGAATTACAGAGAGCGGCTTTATCTTGCCGTCCTCATCAAATAATTCACGATACACTTCGATCGGATCCTTCTTATTGATGTTGCCATCATCAAGTCGATTCAAAGCGAAGATATAAGTATTATGCCCCCGATTATGTTGGATATAAAACAAAACATCTTTCATATTCGAGGGTTTTGGGTATCCTGATTGTGCTAGAACCGGGAGGATCAAGTTAATCAGGCAGACTAATAGCAGCGTATGCTTCATGTGATATGAAATTTGCTTTAAATTACAGCAAATTATATTAAGTAGAAGTAAAGTTTTAGTAAAAGATTTTAATCTACTCCACCGCCGCGGTTCATGAATTTTGAAATTAACCAAATAATCAAGGCAACAACAATAACTACCATGATAATGCCGGACCACATCCCCGCTTTAAAGATACCCTCAATTGCAGCACAACTACTCAATAAACTAGTCACCGCAAAAACCATTAATCCTAATGTCAATCTATTCATATTCATATTTTATTTCCTTTACTATTAAAAACAACCATAGCTACAAATAGTTTGAGTACAAAGCCCGAATCGAACTTCGTTTCTCGATACATCATACTAATGATTTGTAAACCAACATGCTACCGAAAAGCGATTGGAACGATCTGTATAAATGTTTATCCAAGAAAATAAACAAAAACGGTCTGCATATCACTACGCAGACCGTTTCATACGATATTTTATATTACTACAAGCTTAGTTTATTCAGCTCTTAAAATCTTAGCGGCTTCCACCATAGATTCTAATGCTGCTTTTGTCTCAGGCCAAGCACGAGTTTTCAAACCACAGTCAGGGTTAACCCATAATTGCTCAGCAGGAACTACCGCTTTTGCTTTACGAAGTAAATTCACCATTTCTTCCGTGCTAGGAACGCGTGGAGAGTGGATATCATATACACCAGGACCAATATCGTTTGGATATTTAAAGTCAGCAAATGCATCTAATAATTCCATTTGAGAACGTGAAGTCTCAATCGTGATCACGTCAGCATCCATTGCAGCGATATCTTGAATGATATCGTTGAATTCTGAGTAACACATGTGTGTGTGGATCTGCGTATCATCATCAACGTTTGACGAAGAAACGCGGAATGAACGTACAGCCCAATCTAAATATGCTTGTTGATCTGCTTTACGCAATGGTAGACCTTCGCGAATAGCTGGCTCATCAATTTGAATAATTTTGATACCTGCTTTTTCTAATGCCTGAACTTCGTCAAGAATAGCTAAAGCGATTTGATATGTCGTTGTTGAACGAGGTTGATCATTACGCACGAAAGACCATTGTAAGATCGTAACAGGACCTGTCAACATCCCTTTCACTGGACGGTTAGTCAACGATTGTGCATAAGCTGACCAACGTACAGTCATGTCTTCAGGACGGTATACATCACCATAAATTACCGGAGGTTTAACGCAACGAGAACCGTAGGATTGAACCCATCCGTTTTGAGTAAATGCATATCCTGCTAATTGCTCACCGAAGTACTCAACCATGTCGTTACGCTCGAATTCACCGTGTACTAATACATCGATATCTAATTCTTCCTGTAAACGGATTGTTCTTTCAGTTTCTTCAGCGATTTCTTTGTCGTATTGCTCTTGTGAGATTGCTCCTTTTTTCAAATCAGCTCTCCATTTACGAACATCTTTCGTTTGTGGGAATGAACCGATTGTTGTAGTTGCGAATCCTGGCAAGTTAAATTTAGCTTGTTGAGCAGCTTTACGTGCGTCAAAAGGAGAAGTACGTTTTGCATCATCATCAGTAATGTTGCTAACGCGTTCTTTAACCTCTGGCTTGTGGATCAATGGAGAAGTACGACGGCTTTCTGCAGCAGCTTTGTTAGCTTCGAAACGTTCTTGAGTCGCAGCATCAACTTCACCTTCTGCTAATACCGCTAAGTCCTTAACTTCCGCTAATTTTTGTTTAGCAAATGCTAACCAGTTTTTAACTTCTTTAGGAAGCGACTCTTCGTTATTTTCGTTATCTAAATCAAATGGAACGTGCAATAATGACGATGAAGGAGCAACCCATACGCGGTCTTTACCTAAAGCATCAACTGCTTGTTTGATTTTTACTAAAGAGTTTTCGTAATCATTTTTCCAGATATTTCTTCCTTCGACAATACCTAAAGATAAAGTCAATGAAGCTGGAACTTTTGATAATATAGTGTCAAGCTGTTTTTCACCACGAACTAAGTCTAGGTGTAACGCGTATACCGGAAGACTAACTGCTGTGTCTTCGTTGTCGCGTAGAGCTTCGAAATATGTAGCAACGATTAATTTAACGCCTTTCGCAGCAGCAGCAAGTTTTTCAAAAACTTTACCGTACAATGCGCGAGTAGCATCATCAATATCAAGCGCTAAGAAAGGTTCGTCGATTTGAACGTATTGAGCACCAGCTTCCGCTAACTTTGATAAGATTTCTTCGTATACAGGAAGTAAGTTATCGATAAGGTCGATACGGTTAAATCCTGATTCTTTTTCCTTACCTAATAATAAGTAAGAGATTGGGCCAATGATAACTGGTTTAGTCTCAATACCCAATTGTTTAGCTTCGTTATATTCGCTTAAGAATTTTTCAGAAGTTAATTTGAATTCTTGGTTTTTTACAAACTCAGGAACGATATAGTGGTAGTTCGTGTCGAACCATTTTGTCATTTCCATAGCAGTAACATCTACGCCACCCTCTTGGAAACCACGAGCCATCGCAAAATATAAGTCTAAGTTATATTGGCGATCGATTTTATTTAATAATGAATTGTAACGAGCAGGGATTGCACCTACAGTTAAAGATAAGTCCAATACTTGATCGTAAAATGAGAAGTCATTCGATGGGATCAAATCGATACCCGCTTCTTGTTGAGTCTTCCAGTTGCCTTCACGGATTTTCAGTCCAGCTTGCAATAATTCTTCCGCGCTAATTTTCTTCGCCCAGTAAGCTTCGTTAGCTTTCTTTAGCTCGCGGAATGCACCCACACGTGGGTATCCTAAGTTGTTCGTTAATAACATACAGTATTGAATAAATTTTTAATCTACTATTTTACTTTGCTAGAGAAGGCCACTTAGGACTAGTGAACTTGGCTTATCATTCCTTTTTCAAAGGTAGAATTTAGCACCTTGTCAAGAGACAGGTTGCTAAGGCTTCATCGGGTCTATTCCCTCTGCCTTTCTCTATAAGCGACGGCTAAGATATGGAGAAGAATTGAATAAAACAAAAAAAAGTAGTTAGTATTTAGTAGTTAGTAGTTAGACCTATGGCGGAAATTGATTTTAGATGTTAGATATTGGAATTTGTCTTGAAGAAAGGAAAGGAAGGATGCAAGGATGAGCAGGATATTTGGCATGCGGTAAAAGTGAGGGACAAATTGCCCACCATAGTTCTTTATACTAAGTACTAACTACTAAATACTATTTCTGAACCAGGAAAGGAAGGATTCAAGGATTGACAGGATCAGGTATAGTGGAGAATGATGGGATTCAGATCATAATCGTGCGTTTCAGAAGACGTTTCACTAAACGTCTCCTATAAAAAATATAATTCATCCGCTATCAAACGTAATACACGATCCTGCTCATCCTTTTATCCTTCCTTTCCCTGTTCAAAACAAAATTCCCTTCCTTTCCCTGTTCAAAACAAAATTCCCTTCCTTTCCTATTTCAAAGACAAAATCCCAATTCTAAAATCCTTCCTTTCTTCAAAACAAACCACAAAAAAACCTGCATTGCTGCAGGTTCTTAAATCTTACATCTAATATCTGATGTCTAATATCTAATATCTAATAACGATACGCTTCCGGCTTGTAAGGGCCTTCTACCGTAACACCGATATATTCTGCTTGTTCTTGTGTTAGTTCTTCTAACTCTACACCGATATGTGCTAAGTGTAAACGAGCAACTTTCTCATCTAAGTGTTTAGGAAGTGTGTACACTTGCTTTTCGTATTGATCTGTGTTTGTCCACAACTCTAATTGCGCTAAAGTTTGGTTAGTGAACGAGTTTGACATTACGAAAGAAGGGTGACCAGTTGCACATCCTAAGTTTACTAAACGGCCTTCGGCTAATAAGATAATATCCTTACCGTCGATTGTATATTTATCAACTTGCGGTTTGATTTCCACTTTAGTAGATCCGTAGTTGTCATTTAACCAGGCAACATCGATTTCATTATCGAAGTGTCCGATATTACAAACTACAGTTTTATCTTTCATTGCTTTGAAGTGTTCCGGACGAACGATATCCTTATTACCTGTTGTGGTTACTACGATGTTTGCTTCAACAATCGCATCAGCCATTTTCTTCACTTCGTAGCCTTCCATTGCCGCTTGCAACGCACAGATAGGGTCAATTTCCGTAACGATTACGCGTACTCCAGCAGAACGTAAAGATTCTGCGGAACCTTTACCTACATCTCCGTAGCCTGCTACAACCGCAACCTTACCGGCCAACATTAAGTCAGTAGCACGGCGGATCGCATCTACTAAAGACTCACGGCAGCCATATTTGTTATCAAATTTCGATTTTGTAACCGAGTCATTCACGTTAATTGCAGGCAAGTGCAATGTTCCGTTTTTCATGCGCTCGTATAAACGGTGCACACCAGTTGTAGTCTCTTCAGAAAGACCTCTGATGCCATCAATTAACTCAGGAAATTGATCGAACACCATATTGGTCAAATCGCCACCATCATCTAAAATCATATTTAAAGGCTGACGTTCTTCGCCAAAGAACAAAGTCTGCTCAATACACCAGTTAAACTCCTCTTCGTTCATACCCTTCCAAGCATAAACCGGAATTCCCGCAGCAGCAATCGCCGCAGCAGCATGGTCCTGTGTTGAGAAGATGTTACATGATGACCAAGATACATCCGCACCTAATTCTACCAATGTTTCGATTAACACTGCAGTTTGAATCGTCATGTGCAAACAGCCCGCGATACGAGCACCTTTTAATGGTTTAGAAGCACCAAACTCTTTACGAAGGCTCATTAATCCTGGCATCTCTGCTTCTGCCAATTCTATTTCTTTACGACCCCATTCGGCTAAAGAGATATCTTTCACTTTGTAAGGTACGTAGGTAGTTTCTAATGATGACATAAATAATCTTTATTTTAGTTTTTGCGGTACAAAATTACTTGATAGCCAAGTCAATTCAAAATACAATAGCATTATACCTACAGAAATTGACATTAACTTGAGGAACCTTGCTTGACGTAACTCAGTTTTAAGCCTATATTTGCATAAACTAAAAAGTAAAGAAAATGTACCCAGAATATCTAGTAGCTCCAATGCGTCAAGAACTTGTAGACGCAGGATTCCAAGAATTAAAAAGTATTGAAGAAGTGGATGCGGCGATTCCTTCTGAAGGAACAGTATTCGTTGTTGTAAACTCGGTATGTGGTTGTGCGGCAGCAAATGCTCGTCCAGCTGCGAAAGCTGCAGTTAAAAATGCTAAACATCCGGACAAATTGGTTACGGTATTTGCAGGTATGGAGAAAGACGCGGTAGATAAAGCACGCCAATACATGTTGCCTTACCCTCCATCATCTCCAGCAATGGCATTATTTAAAGATGGACAATTAGTGCACATGATAGAAAGACACATGATTGAAGGCCGTCCAGCTCAAATGATCGCTGACAACTTAGTCGCAGCATTTGACGAATACTGCTAACAATCTTTGTATTTTGAATTTTGAATACTGAAAAAGCTTCTTTTAAAATTAAAAGAAGCTTTTTCTTCTTACAGACTTTTCTTTGTACTTTTAGCAATCAACCAATAATTATGAGAAAGGCAAGCCTTTATATTTGCATACTATTCAGTATATCCCTTTTGTTTTCCTGCACCACCAATCAGCAGATCGACTTAATCGTATACAACGCAAAGGTGTACACGGTAGACTCTTCTTTTCGAACGGTCGAAGCGATTGCTATAAATAACGGTGTATTCATCGATCGTGGTAATTCACAGGATTTATTGAATAAATACGATGCAAAAGAAAAGATTGATGCTGCCGGTAAATTCGTCTATCCTGGTTTCTACGATTCACACGGACACTTCTTCCTTCTAGCGGATGCTATGGACGAGGTCAACCTCTTAGGGACGGCCTCCTACGACGAACTCCTCTCTAGATTACAAACTTATATAACGGCAAATCCAGATAAGAAATGGATCATTGGCAATGGCTGGGATCAAAACTTATGGCCCGACAAGCAATTCCCAACAAAAGACTCGTTGGACAAATATTTCCCCGATATTCCAATCTTTCTTTCTCGCGTTGATTATCACGCCGCTTTGGTCAACAGCAAAGCTTTAGCTGCTGCTTCTATCGACAGTGTATTTATGGTCGAGGGCGGACTGATTTCTTCTAACGAAGAGGGTGAATTGGATGGTATCCTATTGGACAATGCGATGAAACTGGTTAGCGAGCATATCCCTGAACAGAATAATGAAGTACTGGTAAAAATGCTCAAAAGAACACAGGACTCCCTGTTTTCCGTCGGTCTAACAAGCATAGTCGACGCTGGCTTGACGGAACAACAGATCGATGTATTGAAGGTCTTTTACAATGCCGACTCCCTGCAGATCCGAAATTATGCGATGGTGGCTGCCAATCCTAAAAGTGTTAAGAATTACCTTCGCTCCGGCACATTTGAATCTGAACGTTTGACTGTTCGCTCTTTTAAACTAATGGCAGATGGAGCCCTAGGATCACGGGGCGCCTGCTTACTACACCCCTACCATGACTCGCCGACGAACGGCTTCCTTTTGCAGAGCTCGGAAGAATTTGACGACTTGATCAAGCAGTTGGCGAAAAGCAACTTCCAAGTAAATACGCATGCAATTGGGGATTCGGCAAATCGCCTGATCTTGGACACCTATGGTAAATATCTGAAGGATTCCAAAGATCGTAGATGGCGTATTGAGCATGCTCAAATCATTGCACCCGGTGATTTCAAGAAATTTAAAGAGTTCTCCATCATCCCTTCGGTGCAGCCTACGCACGCCACATCAGATATGTATTGGGCGGAAGATCGCCTGGGACATGACCGTATGAAAGGCGCCTATGCCTACAGAGATTTATTGGAACAATATGGATTGCTAGCATTAGGGAGCGATTTTCCCGTGGAACATTACAATCCTTTATATGGATTCCACGCTGCAGTCGCTCGAGTCGATAAGAATAATTTCCCGAAAGGCGGTTTTCAGTTCGAGAATGCCATCACCCGAGAGCAGGCTTTACGTGGAATGACCATCTGGGCAGCCTATGCTTGTTTCCAAGAAAAGAAAAGAGGAAGTATTGAAAAAGGTAAAGACGCTGATTTCGTTATCCTGGATGAAGACATCATGCAAGCGGCTCCTGAAAAACTCCGTGACATCAAAACCCTGCAAACCTTTGTAGCAGGCGAATCGGTATTCAAAAGAAATCAATAAAATTATGTTGTAGCGAGCTCTTGCAGCTCGTTTTTCTTTTGTACACGATAAATCAGCCAACTGAATAACAGCGCAACAGGTAATCCAAAAATCAGGTACAGAAATAGCGTAAACTGTAGATAGTATAACGAAAGAATATCACGTTCGACTTCTTGCCCCACATACACGTTATCGTATTTGCTATTATAATAGGTATGCGTAGCTGCCAGCGCCTGAAACATATTGCGCACTTTATTCTTAGGCAATGCCTCCAAATACGCAAAATCACTAATATCGCGCATCTTGAAGTGATTATATGAACGACGTAAATGTTCATCCAAGTCTTCTTGATTACCGCGAATCACATTTATGAACGAGACGTAGTCAGTGTACTTAAATCCCATCCAAGCCTTGGCGGTCGTCAAATATGGATCTTTTTTGGAAAACAAGGGAACAACGAACAGCGTATTTAATTCGACCTTACCCAAGTTAGCACCTCCCGCAAATTCGAAATAGGAAAAGGGAATAACACGCATACGGTCTACATGCCAATCGTTCAACTCAATAAAGTCAAATGATTCATAAGGCTTAATATCATTTATCGATTCTAGACGAACAACATCCGCTAAATTATAACGAATGCTCTTGCCCGTCGGAATAAAAATGAACACAGAAATTAAACATAGCGATACGTAAAGGAAAACGTCGACGGCATAAACTTGAGCAAAGAGGTGTCGCCCGAGATATAAGTCCTTAAAATAGCGATCGCGGAGGAACCAAATGGCAACAATGCTAACTGCGATAGGAACGATCCACATAGCCCAGGAAGGCCAAAAAGAGTTCCCTCCCATCGCAAAAGCTGCAAATATCAATCCCAAAAGCAGCATAATGGTGAAACTTAATAGGATGTATGGCAAAAACACGTGTTTCCAAAAAGTATGCTTCATAAGAGTTGTTTTGGTTTATGAAATATAACAAATCTTTATCAATGAGCGGAAAGCATACTAAGACTTTCATCTTACTATTGAAACAGCAACAGGAAAGAAAGTTCTTGCTGGATTTTGAGAACAGACAGTTTCAGAAAATAAAAAAACCTTAGCGAGGCTAAGGTTTCAATGTATTATTGCATATCAAACAAATGTTTCTCTGCGTGGTAAGATGAACGAACCAACGGCCCTGATTCAACATACTTGAATCCCATCTTTAAACCAATTTCTTTATACTTCTCGAAAGTTTCTGGAGTAACCCACTCGACTACCGGGTGATGCGCCTTTGTAGGTTGTAAATATTGACCGATAGTCAATATATTCACGCCTGCATCATATAAATCTTGCATCGTCTCAACCACATCCTCTTCGGTCTCGCCAAAACCTAGCATAATACCCGATTTTGTTCGCAAACCAGCAGCTGCAATTCTGCGTAAACACTCCAAAGAGCGATCATATTTCGCTTGGATACGCACTTCTCTTGTTAGACGTCTTACCGTTTCAATATTATGAGAAACTACTTCCGGGCGAACAGCGATCAAACGATCTAAGTTTTCCCATTGTCCTTTGAAATCTGGAATCAAAGTCTCTAATGTAGTTTCAGGACTTTCTCTACGAATAGCCAAAATAGTCTCCGCCCAAATCGTCGAACCACCATCCTTCAAATCATCACGGTCAACCGATGTTATTACACAATGCTTTACCTGCATTAACTTCACCGAGTTTGCTACACGATTAGGCTCATCTGTATCTACGGCCAATGGACGTCCTGTGGCTACCGCACAGAAAGAACACGAACGCGTACAGATATTCCCCAAAATCATGAAAGTAGCCGTACCTGCTCCCCAACACTCTCCCATGTTCGGACAGTTACCGCTTTCGCAAATCGTATGTAATTTATGCTCGTCAACCAGGCCTCTCACGTGGCGGTATTCTTTACCCACAGGAAGCTTAACACGCAACCAATCTGGTTTACGCTGTGTCTGGTTTGCTGGAATAACCGGTAGTTCAATCATAGCACAAAGGTAAACATATTTAATTTATTAGTTATATATTAGATATAAGATTTCAGATATTAGACCAGATCCTGACAATCCTAAAATCATTCCTTTCCTGTAGTTAGATTTTAGAAATAAGATTTAAGACATTAGACCGAATCCTGCTCATCCTTATATCGTTCCTTTCTTGGTTCAAGACAGCCAGCATTTTCTCCTTTAACTTTTTTCTGAACCAGGAAAGGAAGGATGCAACGATGAACAGGATCAGTACGCCTTATTTTATAAGGTATTGTCTTGAACCAGGAAAGGAAGGAGGCAAGGATGAACAGGATCGGGTACAGCTTATTTGATAGGGTGTTATCTTGAACCTGGAAAGGAAGGATGTAAAGATGAACAGGATCGGGTACAGCTTATTTGATAGGGTATTGTTCTGAACCAGGAAAGAAAGGATGCAACGATGAACAGGATCGGGTACAGCTTATTTTATAAGGTATTGTCTTGAACCAGGAAAGAAAGGATGCAAGTATGAACAGGATCCTGACAATCCTTATATCCTTCCTTTCATGGTTCAAAACAAAGTATAATGTCCCACATCCATAGCGGCCCTAGGTCTAAATACTAACTACTAAATACTAACTACTATTCATTGGGTTTGAAAGGGGTATGACACGAAGCATTCTCCCTTTTGTTGCGTAGAATTGTGTTAGATGGGCGTTATGGAGCGAGGGTCTGGATAAAGTAAAATTCTCAACAAATATTCGTTCATTATTAAAATAAAAAATGTAACTTTGCACTCCGACAAAGCAGTCGGAATTCCCTCTTTCTATCAGACATTTCCTTGTCTGTTTTGTCGGCAACAGTTTTTGTATTTAACAATTGAAATAAATAATAATGCCTAGAAACACCTCCATTAATTCGGTATTAATCATTGGATCTGGACCTATTGTCATCGGTCAAGCCTGTGAATTTGATTACTCAGGATCTCAAGCAGCCTTATCTTTAAAAGAAGAGGGTATTTCAGTTTCCATCATCAACTCTAACCCTGCAACAATCATGACTGATAATGTTGTAGCGGATCATGTTTACCTACTTCCATTAACATGCGAAAGTATTGAGCAGATTCTTCAAGAGCGTCAAATCGATGCTGTTTTACCTACAATGGGTGGACAGACAGCTTTGAACTTGTGTATTGAAGCATCAAACCGCGGTATTTGGGACAAGTACAACGTGAAAGTAATCGGTGTTGATGTTGCAGCGATTGAAAAAACAGAAAACCGCGAGGAATTCCGTCAATTAATGATCGACATCGGCGTTGGGGTTGCGACTTCAAAAATCGCTAACTCTTTCTTAGAAGGTAAAGAAGCGGCACAAATCATTGGTTTCCCATTGGTTATCCGTCCTTCTTATACATTGGCTGGAACCGGAGGTGGGTTCGTACATAAGAAAGAAGATTTTGACGCGGCTTTAAATCGTGGTCTTCATGCTTCGCCAACACACGAAGTATTGGTTGAGCAAGCGGTTTTAGGTTGGAAAGAATTTGAGCTAGAATTGTTGCGTGATACAAACGATAACGTAATCATTATCTGTACTATTGAGAACTTTGACCCAATGGGTATCCACACGGGTGACTCGATCACAGTAGCACCAGGAATGACGCTTTCTGATAAGTGCTACCAAGATATGCGTAATCAAGCAATTAAGATGATGCGCTCGATCGGTAACTTCGCTGGAGGTTGTAACGTTCAGTTCTCAGTGAATCCCGAGAATGAAGAAATCATCGCGATCGAAATCAACCCTCGTGTATCTCGTTCTTCAGCATTAGCATCAAAAGCAACAGGTTACCCCATTGCGAAAATCGCTGCGAAATTAGCTATCGGTTATAACTTAGACGAGCTTCAAAATCAAATTACAAAGACTACCTCTGCTTATTTCGAGCCGACGTTAGACTATGTAATCGTGAAAGTTCCTCGTTTCAACTTTGATAAATTCAAAGGTGCAAATAAAGAATTAGGTCTGCAGATGAAAGCTGTTGGCGAGGTTATGGCAATCGGCCGTACGTTCATCGAAGCGCTTCAAAAAGCAGCACAATCATTAGAAACTGGCCGTGCAGGTCTAGGTGCTGATGGTCGTCAATCTAGAAATTTAGAAGAGATCATGTACAGCTTGGAGCATCCAAGTGCTGATCGTCTTTTCCATATTAAAGATGCTTTCGAACTAGGTGTTCCATTGGAATCTATTCGTAAAGCAACGCTTATCGACAAGTGGTTCTTGGTACAGATTCAAGAATTAGTACAATTGGAGGGTGAACTACGTCGCTACCAATTGAACAATATCCCTCGTGATTTCTTCATGACCTTGAAACAAAAAGGATATTCTGATTACCAAATTTCATGGTTGTTGGGGAATGTGACGGAAGATGAGGTTTATGACCGTCGTAAAGAATTAGGTATAAGTCGTGTTTATAAAATGGTTGATACATGTGCGGCAGAATTCCCTGCACACACGCCTTACTACTACTCGACTTTCGAAGATGAGAACGAATCTATCGTTTCTGATCGCAAGAAAATCATCGTATTGGGTTCAGGTCCTAACCGCATCGGTCAAGGTATCGAATTCGATTACTCATGTGTACACGGATTATTAGCTGCAAAAGAATGTGGGTACGAAGCAATCATGGTTAACTGTAACCCTGAAACGGTTTCTACCGACTTTAACATGGCCGATAAGTTATACTTCGAGCCTGTATTCTGGGAGCATGTTCGCGAGATTATCGAACTAGAAAAACCGGAAGGTGTAATCGTACAGTTAGGTGGTCAGACGGCATTGAAGATGGCTGAGCGCTTAGAAGCTTTAGGTGTGAAAATCATCGGTACTTCATTCGAGAATATGGACTTAGCGGAAGATCGCGGTCGTTTCTCTGATTTATTGAAAGAGTTAGAAATTCCTTATCCTAAATATGGTGTTGCTACGAATGCTGAGGAAGCATTGAAAGTGGCAAACGAAGTTGGTTACCCGGTTTTAGTACGTCCTTCCTATGTGTTGGGTGGACAAGGGATGAGCATTGTGATCAACGATGAGGACTTGGAAAAAGCAGTAGTTAACCTATTGAAGAGCCTTCCAGGAAACCAGATCTTAATTGACCACTTCTTAGACAGAGCGGAAGAAGCAGAGTCGGATTCTATCTGTGATGGTGAAGATGTACACATCATCGGTATGATGGAGCATATTGAGCCTGCAGGTATCCACTCGGGAGACTCATCGGCGGTACTGCCTCCATTCAGTCTATCGGAAGGCGTTCAACAAAAGATGGAAGAGTATTCAATCAAATTAGCGAAAGCATTGAACGTAAGAGGTTTATTGAACATCCAATTTGCAATCAAAGATGAGAACGTATATGTAATCGAAGCGAATCCTCGTGCATCACGTACAGTTCCTTTCATCGCGAAAGCTTACGATGTTCCTTACATCAATATCGCTACGAAAGTCATGTTAGGTGAAAACAAGCTGAAAGACTTTAGCATCGTTCGCAAGTTAGAAGGATACGCAATCAAAGAACCAGTATTCTCATTCTCAAAATTCCCTGAGGTTGATAAACAATTAGGTCCTGAGATGAAATCAACTGGTGAAGCAATTCGTTTTATCAAAGATTTGAACGATCCTCACTTTAGAGAATTGTATAGTCAAAAATCAATGTTCTTAAATGCACAGTAGATTTAGATATTAGATTTTAGACATTAGATATAAGAACCTGCTGCAGTGCAGGTTTTTTTTATGTTTTAAGGGGAGAGATTTAGAATGTTGGTTGTCTTGAACCAGGAAAAGAAGAAAATTTGTCTTGAATCAGGAAAGGAAGGAAAATTTGTCTTGAACCAGAAAAGGAAAGATGAAAAGATAAACAGGATCCTGCATATCCTAAAATCCTTCCTTTCTTGGTTCAAAGACAACTCTCTTTCCTCTTAAAATGCAAAAAAACCGGCACTGCTGCAGGTTCTTATATCTAATGTCTAATATCTACTTCACACATCTAAAACCAACATTATTTGTTGGTGAGTTTACTTCTCCTTTTCCTCGGCTGCCGGCTTTATAGCGTTCGCAGTATTGATCGTTGCAAAGAAAAGAGCCACCACGCTGTACGCGTTTTACGGCGCCGGGTTCTTGGGGGTCATAAGATTCTGCAGGACCTTTCGGGTTTTCTTTTGGACTGTTTGCGTAGTAGTCTGGTCTATAAAAATCGGAGCACCACTCCCATACGTTTCCTTCCATATCATATAATCCGTAAAGGTTGGGTGGGAAATGCTTAACGGGAGCTGTTGATTCGTAGCCGTCTTCCTTGCTATTGTTGGTTGGGAAAGTTCCTTGGAATATATTGGCCATCCATTCACCATGCGGTGTTTTCTCGTTACCCCAATAATAGGTTTCATCCGTATGTCTTCCCTCTTTGGCTGCGAATTCCCATTCGGCTTCGGTTGGCAATCTCTTCCCTGCCCATTTCGCATATGCTTCAGCATCTTCGTAAGCTAGTTGGGTGACAGGATGATCGCCTTTTCCTTCTATCGTGCTTTCTGGACCTTCAGGATGACGCCAATTTGCCCCCGGGACATAATCCCACCACTGAAGGTGGTTCTGCATCCCCTGCACCTGATTTGGCGCTTTGAACACTGCCGACCCCGGAACGAGTAACTTGGGATCTACATTCGGAAATTCTTTTGGATCTAAAGGCCGTTCTGCTACCGTGATATATCCTGTAGCCTTTACAAACGCGGCATATTGATCATTCGTGACTTCATGCTCATCCATATAGAACGGTGACAGCGTCACTTCGTGAATAGGCTTTGCATCGGTGAAATTTGAAGACCCCATCTGAAAGGTTCCTCCTTTTATGTATACCATCTTGACCGTATCTTTTCCCTGTTGTGCAACATTTGCTTTCATAATCGCAGTCGCACGAGACGGTACCGCCTCAGCATGACATAGCATCTGCGAGGAATCCACGGCAGTGGCCTGCTGAGCAAATCCTGGCAATATAGAAGCCGAAGCAATTAAGGTAGTAAAGATAAGTTTTCGCATAGATGGAGGCTTTTGCTGGTAATAATACAAATATAGTAGGCTTTTTGAGAATTGAAAGAAATAGTCTACCAATTTAGTAGCATTTCTTACTTACGGGATGAATTAGCCCAAACATAAAGTAAAAATAGTATTTGCACAAAAACTTTCATGTTTCCATTGAAATACCAACCGGAATGATAATTCTTGATGGCCTCTAAAAACAGACACTTTCAGAAAAAAAGGGGTTTTCCAAAAAATTGGAAAACCCCTCTATATTCTTTCAGATTCTACAAGCTATATGACCTATGATTAGGAATTCCTACTCTAATGTCTAATATCTTTAATCTAATATCTATTCTTACTGAACATTCAACTGAACATCTTTTTTAGATTCTACTTTAGCACGGATTCCAGTGTTACCACCACCGTTTAAAGTCATATCATGAGGTTTATTGGTTTTCCAATTACCTCTA
Source organism: Sphingobacterium sp. UBA6645 (assembly GCF_002455685.1). Taxonomy (NCBI): domain Bacteria; kingdom Pseudomonadati; phylum Bacteroidota; class Sphingobacteriia; order Sphingobacteriales; family Sphingobacteriaceae; genus Sphingobacterium; species Sphingobacterium sp. UBA6645. The sequence continues at coordinate 27,075 of NZ_DKLH01000022.1, read as the reverse complement.
GTGAAGTCAGGGATATCCACCGTTCTGCTGTTTTTTGCTACCGACTGAACGCTCAAAGGAACCACTGCACTCCAAGATGCACCGTCATATACTGTTTGATCCAATGGAAGACCATTTCTTAAACAGTCAATTAAACGCCAGTCCATCATAAAGTCCATACCACCATGACCACCAACTTGTTTTGCTTGTTCACCGATGAACTTCACTAGCTCTGGTGTGTATTGGTCGTATAACGCTTTTAATTCCTCAGGCTTAATATAGCTGTGTCCGAATGCGATACCCTCTTTAGGATATTTCTGTGCGAATCCTTTTGTACCGCTCAATAAGTGGATACGAGAATAAGGGCGAGGTGAGGTAACATCATGTTGGATCATCATCGTTTTACCTTTTTCTGTTTTGATCAAGGTAGTATCCATATTTCCTCTGTAGCGTTTGCCAACAAATTCTTGGAAGAATGAGTCTTTACCTGCCAATTCACGCGCTTTATCAGCCATCATGAAGTCGTTAGATTGCATAGCAACAAGATGATTCATTTTATCACCACAGTTGATATTCAAACATTGAGCGATTGGACCAATACCGTGCGTCGGATATAAGTTACCATTCATCTTAATGTTTTCACGCAATCTCCACATGTTGTCATAACCGTTTTTGTTGAAGTTAAGATCTAATAAATCGTGGATATAAGCGCCTTCTGCATGTACTAATTCACCGAACATGCCCTGACGAGCCATATTAAGAGTCAACATTTCGAAGAAATCATAACAACAGTTCTCCAACATCATACAGTGCTTCTTAGTTGCTTCTGATGTCTTAACAACTTCCCAAATCTCCGAGATTGTTAAACCAATTGGAACTTCAGTTGCTGCATGAGCACCCGACTTCATTGCTTCAATAGCCATTGGAGCATGGTATTCCCATGGTGTACAGATATAAACTAGATCTAACTCTTCGTTCTTCAGCATGGTTTTCCAACCATCTTCACCTGAATAAGCTTTCGCTTCTTTAAGACCTTTTTTGGTTAAGATTGTTTGAGCCTTGGTTACACGGTCTGCATGTCTGTCACATAATGCAACAATCTCTGCACCTTCAATATATGAAATACGATCCACAGCACCGGGACCACGCATTCCTAATCCAATAATTGCGACCTTTACTTTATCAATTTTCGGAGCTGCAAAGCCCGACATATTAAAGTTTTGGGAAGCAAACACTTCGTTTTGCAAAGACGGTAGAGTTATCGCAACACTCGATAACAGGCCAGCCTTCTTCAAGAAATCTCTACGCGAATTATTCATGGTAAATATTTAAATAAGATCTAATTTACAAAATCTTGGGTTTACAAAATTAAGGGGGACACGAAATCCCCCTAAAAATCACCTATTTTAAAACAAACTAAACAGTCAAATTGAAAATACTATCAAATAAATGAACGGTATAATTTGGTTAGGAGTATTATGCGTAACTCCATATACAATGATAAAACGAATTTTGAAAAAACAAAAATGATTTGTGCATGCAAACGTTTGTCCTATTTACACAACCGATTGCTCTTTTGTCAAAATCTTGTTATAAAGGCAATTAAGCTACAGATATCAGCAAATTGCCGCTACACTTAGCACACAGCGTTCTCTTAAGAGTTTTAATTTGAACATGGTCAATTATGCGTAAAGAGGTTTACTGCCATACGCAAATGAATAGGAAATTAGCTATTTTTGATAGACACAATTATCGAAACAATGAAAGTAGAACTACAACGTAAAAACCAGGCGGTACATTTTGAAGCAACAGCGCCCTCTTCATCAGTGAAAGTGAATATTGATGGTCCAGATTCTATTGGAGGCGAAGGAAAAGGGGTTCGACCAATGGAATTGGTGTTGATCGCGCTAGGATCTTGCAGTGTATTCGACTTAACGACCATCTTGGAAAAGCAACGTCAGGAAATTGAAGATATACAGGTAGAGGTCGAAGGACAAAGACGCGATGAGATCCCCAACATCTTTACGAAGATTCACATTACGTTTAAACTAAAGGGCAATATCGACGAGGTTAAAGCGCAGAAAGCTGCTGAACTAGCCGTGAAGAAATATTGTTCTGTACATGATATGCTAGCTGCCGGCGGCGTAGATATCACCTATAGCATTCAGCTCGCTTAATTTACTTCAATACTAATTTTGAAGGGTATACGACTTCCTGTGGAGTTTCTACATATTCCTTCTTATCTATACAGTCGAATAATATCTCGGCAGCGCGATGAGCTTGCTGTTCGGGATATTGTTCGATACTACCCATCGGCGGATTGTCCATATATTTCCACAAAGGATAATTCGCATAGCTAATGAAATACATATCTTGGTTTAATACAATACCGCGAAGCTTCGCGTAGCGGATAAGGTCCAGCGTCACGAAATCATTAAAGGATACAACAGCTGACGGTCTGTCTGCTAATGAGCATAGCTTCTCCATCGCCTCCTCATTGCCAGTTTCCGTTAAGTCGGTATGCACAATATAATTGCTGTCGAACGGAATACCATTCTTAGTTAATGCCTCGGTATAGGCAGCAGTACGGTCTTTACTTGCTAACAAAGACTCAGGACCATTGATCAAAGCAATCTTGTTATGTCCGCGCTCAATAAATGCGCTAATTGCTTCTATCATACCTGAGGATAGGTCGCTATATACCTTGTGCACATTCGGTAAATCAGGTACACAGTCGAAGAACACAACAGGGATCTCGGTTTTTGCTAACACTTCCATAAAGTCTGTGTCGCCCGTATTTTTTCCTAATGATACAAGGATACCATCCACACGATGCTTTTTGAAAGTTTGAACGATGTTCAGCTCGCGTTGCTCATCATCTAACGATTGACCTAGCAGTACGGTATATTTTTTCTCTTCAGCGACATTCTCGATGGCAGAAATAGCTTCGGAAAAGAAGGGTTCAGAAAGTTTGGGTAATATAACCCCAATGGTAAAAGTCTTACGTTGTTTGAAGAAGATAGCAGTTTGGTTTGGCTCATAGGCCATTTCTTCTGCCATCTTTTTAACGCGCATGGTAGTAACCAAGCCGATACTTGGATGATCATTTAACGCTCTTGACACCGTGGAAGGTGAAATCTTAAGCTTGCGTGCGATTTCTTTTATTGTGGTCGGTTTATTTCCTGCCATGCTGTAAAGTTAAGAATTTAATAATGAACTTTTAATTCTTTATTAAGTCCCTTTCGCGCAATTTATTTATTCTATTTAATGGAATTGCAGACGATGAACCTATTCTTGTAGATGCTCTCGCTTCGCGAGCAGCCGTCGTCAATGATCCAGTAGATAGGTAGTTCAATGCAGCGGCAATCATATTCTCATTCGGGTTTCCGAAGTCTAGCGTGACATTGTCCGTTATGTTTCTGATATCAGCAGGTATACCATCCCAATAGTCGGTATATCCCGAAGCATTAACAACTTTGAAAGATGCCGCCCAAAGACCGATCTTACCCATAATATCTTGTCGGTAGAATCCAACTGGTTTTCCGAACGTCGCGGACTCTTCTGCAACGAGTTTGACGTCCATGTACGGCTTCAGTACGCTAATAACAATTTCTGCCGCAGAAGCGGTATATTCAGTTACTAGGAACACTACCTTTTGAACTTCAGCATTATTGTTTTTATCGAAGATTTCATCGTCGAATTGAGCACCCCTTCCGGATTTATACTTCTCTAGATTCTTATTGACATCATATGAGAACATCAGTTGATTATCTCCTTTGCTATTGATAATCTTGTTGGCTAGGTAAATCGCAGTGCTAACATATCCACCAGTGTTTACTCGAAAATCTAATATCAGTTCATTGACATTGTTTTTCTGAAAATTATCAAAGGCTGCATTAAGATCGTTCAACATTGCAGTGCTATTACCGCGGTCATCGGTCATCTCTTCGAAGGAAGACAATGCTAAATAGCCGTATTTCTTAGTGCCAATTGTAAGTACAGAATCTTTAGTAACGGGATTGATATCATAACTGGTATAAGTCATCTCCGGAACGACAACCTCCTTGCCATCGCGCAATACTTTCAGGTTTAATTTAGGACCATCCAACGCAGATTGTATAAAAGAGGTATTGTTTTGGCTCATATCCGTATTTCCATTCACCTCAATGATACGGTCTCCCCTACGCATACCTTTGCTCTCCGCTGGTGATCCGCCTTCGATAAAATACGCATAGAGATATACGGCGCCACTCACACGTGCAAATGTTAGGTAAATACCATAACCATCTGCTAAGTCTGCCCGCTTCGCACGCGAACCGCCGTCGGAACTGATATCCTCAATTCTTGAAAACCGATCGATCGGTCCATCATAGCCGGCATGGAATGGCGTTTGCTGCATTAAAGCGCTGAGCACGTCATCTGGCGTACTGTATTTATCCGTAAAGCTAGAGATTGGGTCGTAAGTCCCTATGGATTCAGTCCAATAAGATTGCTCTTTATAATAGTAATAAACACTATCACGAAGCTTTTGCTCCTCTGTTCTCGAAGTATTCCGAGGTTCCGGCCTCGGTGGAGGGCTAATCTTCGTTATATCTTTTTTACAGCCGAATAATATCAGCAATGCAAAAAGGGGTATTAATTTTTTCATTCAATTTAACGCTAGTAGATGTTTTTTAGAGATATTCTAACAAGTAAACATACTCACCAAAATTCAGACCAGTTGATATCAAAAAAGATTAATACCCCAGCTAAATTATTTTATTTGTGGCATATTCTTGTCATTAGCAAACTTGAACATACTCATTGAAACATCGTTTTTCATTGGAATATCAAATGCTTTTGGTCTTATCTCTTGTCCAGTACTTGATCTTCTAGTAGACGCTGATGCAGACTGGTAAGTTTTATTAACGATATGATATAAAGCATCTGCAAACATACGCTCATCCGGATCGCCTAAGGCATGATGTATATCGTCTGTTGAGTTCTTCTTTGTACCGCTTAAGCCGTTGAAGTAATCGCCATTACCATCGCTGTTGAGCGTTTGGAAAGATGTGATGTAAAGTTCAGCATAATCATCAACAACCCCTAGTCCAAAGAAACCAACAGGTTTACCATAGGAACCTGCGTCGTTCTGGCTAATGATTTCTACTTGCATATGCGGAATTAGTGAGTTCATCAGCAATTCACTCGCTGAGGCTGTACTTTTTGTTACGAGGAAATAGATCTTTGAAAGGTTTAAGCTGTTTTCTTTATTGAATTTCACGGATCTGAAAGGTGCCTCCGGATTGCTTTCATTATCCCAACCCCAACCCTTTAAATATTCATTAATCTTGTAGCTGTACATGACGCCTGTTCCAACTTTTGTTGGAGCAAGCAAGTTCGTCAATAGCTCTGCAGCATTGGTTGATCCTCCTCCGTTATAACGTAGATCGACAACCAGTTCTTGAATCCCCTGAGATTCCAAATTCTTAACAGCCTGTACAAGTCCGTTGTAATAACTATTCGTACCGGTCTTTGTAAGCACCTCAACAAAGGAAGTGTATGCCAAATAGCCTACTTTCTTCCCTCCACGCTCTACTACTTTATTGGCAATAATAGGATCTATCTGATACGAAGCAGCATTCAAATTAACGGTAGAAACCTTTCCGTCTGCCGGATTTTTAACCTGAAGACTAATTTTTTCTGATCCGCCAAATAACTTATTCACCAAAGCAAAACCCTGATTCTTTTGCGTGGTATAGTCTATTTTACTATTGCCGTCAATGCTCAACACCTCCATGCCGCGAACAATTCCTGCAGCCTCGGCAGGGGAATTCTTCTGTACAAGCTTGATATAAAGCTTCGCATTTTGGGCTGTTTGGTCCGGCGAGAAATAATCAGGTACCAATCCGAACTCTTTATGTAGTCCTTGCCCGATCTCTTCACCAACCACCCCTTCGCGGTCGATAAAACTAAATCGATCCAATGTCGTATAGCTCTTCACTTTATCCAACACTTGCTCCGCCGTGGAAAGATTTCCTGTAAAAGCACGTAAATCTATCTCATCTTTACTTTTCATCTTAGGCTCAGGGATTTTATCTGTCCATAATGATAGTACAAGCGAATAATAATAGGTGGAGTCGCGAAGTAATATTTCTTTATCGGCATCCGGATTTGGTCCATCCTTCTTACAGGATGCGAACGCTGCTAAGAAAAGAGCGAGAACAAGGGTAATTCTGAATTTCATGGTTTTTTTCTAGTCAAATTGGTATCTGAGAAATGTAAATCTTCCACATTTACATTATTTTCAGAAGCAATATAACTAAAAGGTTCAATATCTCGGAAGGCTAACTCGTCTACAAAATAAACTTTAAGTTTCTTATCATAACCCTCCCAATCGATATGTCGCAATTTATTTAACTGTAAGGCAGGGTTGCCTTTGGTCAGAACGGCGATCTGTTTCCCTGATGCCGAGAGTTCCTTGAAAAGATTCTTGATCTCATCAAACAAGAACAACTTCAGCGGAAGATGCCCATTTACCTGTAATCGCTCAAAGTTTTCGCGATACTCTTCTTTCAGAGCAAACTGTTCTGCAGTCGCAGCGAACACCGCTTCTTCGCCTTTCGACAAAAGCGTGTCTTTCATAAACGCAGTCATCTCTGCCGAGATCGGCCTAGCCTCCGTAAACTCTAAAAATTGAGCAAATAAATAATAGACTTGTAACAAGAAATCCTGCTTAGGATACAAAACATCGTCCAACTCGAACAGATAGACCTTCTTGTCTTTTGGAAATTCTGAAATTGTCATGATTTGATTAAATAGTACACAATGCAAACTCCTCACCTTCATCCGAAAGTACCATCAGACCCGAGCCTGTAAACTGAACGCTCTGTCCGTCCAACACATTTACGCCATGATGAACGAGCTGCAGCTCCAGCTCCTTATTGGGATTTTGAAGCACGAAGAGTTCCTTCAACTCCTCTAAATCCGGCCCAAGCAAATGAATATCATATTCTTCGAACAGCAACTTCGCTTCAGCTAGGGTCTCGAGCTCTTTAAATCCCAATGCCAACAGATAGTTAATCTGATTATCCAGGCAGAGTTTCAACAATTCATGAGCAAAGGTAGGATTGACTCCATTAGGAATTGGGATATACTGCTTTTGTAGCACCGACGGAATGGACTCCGAAGTTGCAAACTGCACTTCAAACTTCTCTTTTATCATTTGGGCCACACGCTGTGCTAACGCACGTGTGCCATAGGTAATCAATATCTTCTCCATACTAGTAAATTAAACCATCGCGCATGTGGATGGTACGATCTGAAATGCGAGCCAAGTCCTCATTATGCGTCACGATGACGAAAGTCTGTTGCATCTTATCGCGCAAGTCGAAAAACAACTGATGTAAAGATGCCGCATTCTCCGAATCTAGATTTCCCGAAGGCTCATCGGCTAACACGATAGTAGGATCGTTTATCAAGGCGCGCGCAACAGATACTCGTTGTTGCTCCCCTCCCGACATCGCCGAGGGCTTATGTTTCGCACGATGGGCAACCCCCAAAACGTCCAGCAACTCCATCCCTCTCTTCTCCGCCTGGCCCTTGTCCATCCCAGCGATAAACGCAGGAATGCAAACATTCTCTAATGCCGTAAACTCGGGCAACAAATGATGAAATTGGAATACAAAACCAATATGCTTATTTCTAAAATCACTCAGGTTCTTCTCACTCAATGAAAACACATCGACCCCCTCGATCATCAAGGTGCCTTTATCGGGCTTGTCCAATGTCCCCATAATATGCAGAAGCGTACTTTTTCCCGCGCCGGAAGCCCCTACAATGGAAACAATTTCACCTTTATTAACCGATACGCTGACTCCCTTTAATATCGGAAGATCACCATAGGATTTAAAAATATTATTGGCCTTTAAGATCATACTGCGAAAATAGTAAAAAAATTAGCAGCTCCCTTTCTGCTATTGGTAAACTTCGGCCAGAAATAGACATTTATGAAAATAATAACTTGTCCCTTCCGAATAAATACGCTATTTTTACAGCAAATTTTTTTATCAATGAACATTCACGAATATCAAGGAAAAGAAATACTTAAGAGTTTCGGAGTAGCAGTACAAGAAGGTATTGTTGCTGAAACCCCAGAGCAAGCTGTTGAGGCTGCGAAAAGAATGAAAGAAGAATTCAACTCGGATTGGGTTGTGGTAAAAGCACAAATCCATGCGGGTGGCCGTGGTAAAGGTGGTGGTGTGAAATTAGCAAAAAACCATGATGAAGTATTACAACGTTCTACTGACATCATCGGTATGCAATTAGTAACTCCGCAGACTGGTCCAGAAGGTAAAAAAGTTAACAAAGTTTTAATCGCTCAGGATGTTTACTACCCTGGAGAGAGTGAAACAAAAGAATTCTACATGTCTGTATTGTTAGACCGTGCTACGGGTCGCAACATCATTATGTACTCAACAGAAGGTGGTATGGACATTGAAGAGGTTGCTGAAAAAACTCCTCACTTAATTTTCAAAGAAGAGATCGATCCTAAAGTAGGCTTACAAGGCTTCCAAGCACGTAAGATTGCTTTCAACTTAGGATTATCAGGCGCTGCACACAAAGACATGGTTAAGTTTGTAGCTGCTCTATACAAAGCATACGATTCTATCGATGCTTCTATGTTCGAAATCAACCCAGTATTAAAAACTTCTGATAACAAAATCTTAGCAGTAGACGCGAAAGTAAACTTAGATGAGAATGCTTTATACCGTCACGCTGATATCGCTGCATTACGCGACATCACGGAAGAAGATCCTACAGAAGTAGAAGCTGGTGAGTCAAACTTAAACTACGTTAAATTAGACGGAAACGTTGGATGTATGGTAAATGGTGCTGGTCTTGCGATGGCTACCATGGACATCATCAAATTAGCTGGTGGTGAGCCTGCTAACTTCTTAGACGTAGGTGGTACTGCAAATGCAGAGACTGTTAAAGCTGGTTTCAACATCATCTTAAAAGACCCTAACGTAAAAGCTATCTTAATCAACATCTTCGGTGGTATCGTTCGTTGTGACCGCGTTGCTCAAGGTGTTATTGATGCTTACAACGAAATCGGAAATATCCCTGTGCCAATCATCGTACGTTTACAAGGTACTAACGCTAAAGAAGCAAAAGACCTTATCGATGCGTCAGGTTTACAAGTTTACTCAGCAATCTTATTAAAAGAAGCTGCTGAATTAGTAACTAAAGTATTAGAAGAAGGTAAATAGACTGACTAGTATTTAGTAGTTAGTACTTAGTAGTTAGACCTATGGTCGGCTACACCTTCAAGAAAAAGCCACCTTATCGGTGGCTTTTTTATTTGTTATTAATATATGCGGAGTGTATCTTATTCGCAAAAGACCAAAATGGAATTATCATACCTCTGAGGCTTTCCTGCATTGCAGAAGTATGATTATCAAGATTTCAAAGAACGTCTACTGCCGGTTCCTCCCGGAAGGCAAAACAGTTAAGCTATTTGTAAGCAATAACTTTATTGGATTAAATAAGATGCTGTAAACCTATTTTATTTTTTGTATGAGTGTATATTAAATAAAATGTTTCCTCTTGAAGTCTATCCATCGAAATTGTGTACCTCACTTTTTATAAAGATGATTCGCTTTTGTAACATGCTGCGCATTTTATAACACGAAAGTCTAGCGAATGTAAAGACTAGCTTAAATCCTGAGGAAACAAATGACAAGCAGGGAAAAAGGACAGAATAAAAACCGCTAAGTTCTAAATACTCGTATCTTTGTGTACTTAACAAAATACATTATACTATGACAACATCTGTTTCAGATATTTCACGCGAAAAATCAGCCGAGTTATTTGAAAAAGCTAAGCAATATTTCCCGGGAGGCGTAAATTCTCCGGTTCGTGCTTTCAAATCCGTTTATGGTACACCATTATTTATCGAACGTGGCGACAAAGCTCATTTATGGGACGCTGATGGCAATGAATTTATCGACTACTGTTGTTCTTGGGGGCCGCTAATCTTAGGTCATAACAACCCTGAAATCCGCGAAGCGGTACAAAATCAACTAGGCAAAGGATTAAGCTTTGGTGCGCCGACTGCCTTGGAGAATGAACTTGCAGAATTGATCTTAAACAACAATAAGAAAATCGAGAAAATACGTTTTGTGAGCTCCGGAACGGAAGCCGTCATGTCGGCAATTCGTTTAGCTAGAGGTTATACAAAACGTGATAAAATCGTAAAATTCGAAGGATGTTATCATGGACACTCCGACTCTCTTCTTGTGAAAGCCGGATCCGGATTGGTTACTTTTGGTGAAACTTCGTCGGCTGGTGTTCCAAAGGCGTTCGCTGATGAAACCATCGTGATTGCATTGAACGATAAAGAAGCATTAGAAAAGGTTTTTGCTGATTTCAAAGATCAAATCGCTGCTGTTATTATCGAAGGGGTGCCAGCAAATAATGGCCTTTTAATTCAAGACAAAGAGTACATCAAATTCCTACGCGAAATCACGAAAACAAACGGTGCCCTATTAATTTTCGATGAGGTTATTACCGGTTTCCGCTTAGGTTTTGAAGGTGCTTCAAAATACTATGATATTCAACCAGACATCCTGACCTACGGTAAGATTATAGGTGGTGGTATGCCTGTTGGAGCATATGGTGCTTCAAAAGAATTGATGAGCTGTATCTCACCCGATGGCGCAGTGTATCAAGCAGGAACATTGGCAGGAAACCCCGTAGCCATGGCCGCAGGTATCGCCGCATTATCCATCTTAGCACAACCAGGTTTCTACGAGAAATTAGAGCAAACTACTCAAGCTTTTGTTGAAGAACTACGTAGCTTTATCGCTGAACGTGGCTATCAAATCAAGATATTCACGATAGGTTCTATCTTCTGGTTCGCGTTTACCGAACAAGAGAAAATCCAACGTGCCGATCAAATCGACCCTGCTTCCATGGAGTTCTATAAGAAAATGCACCGCGAATTATTGAACCGTGGCGTCTACTTTGGTCCTTCGGGATATGAAGTCGGATTTATCTCCGCAGCGCATACGGAGGAAGACCTAACGCAGACTTTAGCGAAAATCAAAGAGTCCTTGGATATTGTATTTCAATAAAATGCAAACAATTATTGCTTTCACTTGTTCGTAAATAATAAACATTAATTCGACTAAATAATTTAATATGAGAACGATGAAAACAGTATGTGCATTGTTAGCGGCGACAGCTCTCTTTGCATCATGTGATAACAAATCCACGAAGAACAAAGATGGAGAAGTAAAAGATACAACAGCATTAGCCGATTCAGTAGGTGCTATCGCTGTTAATCCCCTTCAACATGCTAAAGAGTTCCCAGGAGCAACTTTAAAGATCGCTTCGATAGAATCTGTCAAAGCTGGCGCAGACTCTGCTAAGATTACCGTAAAATACGACGTACAGAACTTTAATCTGACTGAGCAGACCGAACATACGCACCACATGGCAAATTCGCACGACGGACAGCATATCCACTTTATTTTGGATAACACACCATACGTTGCATTATATAAGCCAGAACACACCTTTACAGTTCCTGTAAACTCGGAGCATTACTTGCTATCTTTCTTGTCGCGCTCATTCCACGAGTCTATCAAAACTGCTGAAGCAGCGAAATTGATTAAGTTTAAAGTAGGTGCTGATGCGAAGATTACAGAAGAGCCGACACCTACAGAACCTTCGTTGTTCTATAGCCGTCCGAAAGGCGATTACAAAGGCGATGAAACGAATGTATTATTGTTAGACTTCTTCATCAACAATACAACGCTTTCTGCAGACGGAAACAAAGTAAAAGCAACAATCAACGGTCAAGAATTTATCTTGGATCAATGGACCCCATACGAGGTATTGAACCTTCCTAAAGGAGAAGCAACAGTGAAACTTACGCTAATCGATAAAGACGGTAATGCAATCACTGGTGACAACGTATCGGTCGAAAGAAAAGTAAATCTTTTAGAAAGATAATTATTAGACATTAGATGTTAGATTTTAGACATTAGACGCCTAACATCGGATAAAATAAAAAGGAACTCGCTGAGCGGGTTCCTTTTTATTTTAACTTAATTTCAAGGATGAACCATTTTTTAAACCGAATATCTAATTCTAATAGGTTCTTTCCGAAAAAATACTCGGCCCAGAAAGTTCTAAAATCTAATGTCTAATCTAATATCTAATATCTAGCCTAAAATCCAACAGACTTCAATCTCAGCCCTTCTCTTTCATCCAGACCAAACATGAGGTTCATGTTCTGCACAGCCTGTCCCGACGCACCTTTCAGTAGATTATCTGTAGCATTCAAAATCAGCAACTTATTATCATGCTTCTCCAAATGGATAATGCTCTTGTTGGTATTGACCACTTGTTTCAAGTCTATATTCGCTTTGGAAACATGGGTAAAAGGATGATTTGCATAAAAAGACTCATACAGCTCATATGCGGCAGCTTCCGATAAATCAAAGTCAACATAAATTGCCGAAAAAATACCTCTCGCAAAATCACCCCGCTGCGGAATAAAATTGATTTTCTCCGCTGCACGCTCCAACAAAGACCCCTCACCCGTAGAAAGAAAACCCTCCTGCAGCTGGTCTAAGGATTCGGAGATCTCCTGCAGGTGCTGATGTTCAAATGATTTATAGGCAGATAGGTTATTATTTCTCCAGGAGAAATGCGTCGTAGCCGATGGCTTCTGCCCTGCCCCTGTTGATCCTGTTGTTGCATTCACATGGATTTGTTCCGGCAATAAACCTTTGCTCGCCAGCGGCAATAAGGCTAACTGTATATTCGTAGCAAAACAGCCCGGGTTAGCAATATACTGCGCTTCTTTGATCTTATCCTTGTTCAATTCGGGCAGACCATAAACAAAGTCCTTTCCTTGATAAGCCGTGTTCGCACGCAGACGATAATCTTGCGAAAGATCAATAATCTTTACGCTAGGATCCACAGGATTTGCATCTAAAAACTTTTTCGCATCACCATGCCCTACGCACAGAAATAAAACATCAATATTTGAATGAAAATCAGAGGAAAATGTCAAATCAGTATCACCAAACAAATCGTTATGCACATCAGACAGCTTGTTTCCAGCGTTTGACGCACTATTAGCAAATACAATATCCACTTGGGGGTGGAAGATCAGGATACGAAGCAATTCTCCACCGGTATATCCTGCAGACCCAACAATTCCTACTTTAATTTTTTCCATAGTATCTTCAATTAAAAAAGGCACAGTAAACTACTGTGCCTTATTATATTTCTTAGCCTTTGCCGTTCACTTTATGCCAGATGATGGTCTGGTTACCAAAGATTTTCGAGAAACCTTTCACATCGTCGCCCGTATAGCCCTCGTTCATTTCGCCATAGCTACCGAATTTGTTCGACATCAAATCATGCTCTGATTCAATTCCGATAATAACGAAACGGTATGGGTGAAGCTCAACGAATACACGGCCTGTCACGGTCTCCTGCGAGCTCTTTAGGAAAGCTTCCATATCGCGCATCACCGGATCGTGCATTTGGCCTTCGTGCATATAATTACCGTAGAAAGCCGCTAATTGGTCCTTCCAAGATAATTGCCATTTTGTCAACGTATGTTTTTCTAAGGTATGGTGTGCCTTGATCAAGATTACAGAAGCAGCAGCTTCAAATCCCACGCGACCTTTGATACCGATGATCGTATCTCCAACGTGAATATCGCGACCAATACCATAAGGCTGTGCAATCGCTTGTAACTCTTGAATAACCTTCACTGCACCGATCTTCTCACCGTTCAAAGCCACAGGCTCACCTTTTTCAAAATCGATCGTAATCTGGCGAGGTTCGCTAGAAGTAACAGGCGTAGGCCATGCCGACTCCGGCAAGTACTGATTTGACGTCAAAGTCTCAGCACCACCAACTGATGTTCCCCACAAACCTTTATTGATTGAATATTTAGCTTTCTCTGCGGAATACTCAACACCATGATTGTTTAAATACTCAATTTCCGCTTCGCGCGATAATTTTAGATCACGAATTGGCGTAATGATTTCGATCCCCGGAATTAAAGTCTGGAAGATCATATCAAAACGAACCTGATCGTTTCCAGCACCCGTAGAACCGTGCGCAACGCACTCAGCACCGATTTTCTTACAGTAGTTTGCAATAGCTGTCGCTTGGCAAACACGCTCTGCAGATACAGACAATGGATAAGTCGCATTCTTCAACACGTTTCCAAAAATCAAATACTTAATCGTATCGCGGTAGTAGTCTTCAGTTTCATCAATGGTAGTATGCGATTTAACGCCCAATTCATAAGCTCTCTTTTCAACAGCTTGCAACTCTTCGTCAGAGAATCCACCCGTGTTTACAATAACAGAATGAACTTCTAAACCCAAATCACGAGATAGATAGATGCAACAGAATGAGGTATCTAATCCGCCACTAAATGCTAAAACTACTTTTTTCATCTTATAATGATTAATATGCTGATAATTACAAAAATAACAATTTAAAATCCTTTAACCGGCTTCACCCCTACAGGAATTATACTGGCAACAAACTTTTTGGTCGATTTCCATAGCTTCGCTTCAATACGCTTCAACAACGATTGCTTCTTCGAAATTCGATCCAAACGTTCTTTCGCTTCCGCACGACGCTGTATCTTCTCCTTCAATTCCCGCTCTTTCTCGACCGGATCCCATAACATCGCCGTACACATACAGTTTTTGCGGTCTTTAGACATCAAGATATCATAGTTAACACAGGATTGACAACCTTTCCAGAACTCCTCGTCTTGCGTCAGCTCCGAATAAGTAACCGGCTCGTACCCCAAATCAGAGTTGATCTTCATCACCGCCAAACCCGTTGTTAAACCAAATATCTTAGCCTTCGGATATTTCTCTCTAGACAATTCGAATACGCGCTTTTTGATGGCCTTTGCCAAGCCGACCTTACGAAATTCTGGATTGACGATAAGCCCCGAATTAGCAACGTAATCACCATGGCTCCAAGTTTCGATATAACAGAAACCCGCCCATCGACCATCTTTATGCAAAGCAATGACCGCTTTGCCCTCATCCATCTTACGGGCTACATATTCCGGCTTACGACGTGCAATACCTGTTCCGCGAGCCTTTGCAGACTCGAACATTTCATTACAAATATCATCCGCATACTCCACATGAGCTGCTGTTGCGGGAATAATCAAAAAATCAGAGATTGTCATTAATAATGTCGACCTAAAAAATAAATACCGAGGTATTCTAAAAAACTGTAAATTAAATTTTGATCAGAATCCATCGAGCGTGATGAACCTTAAAATTGGAGTTTGCCTGCCTCAGAATCAAGCTCGAGGCAGAATAGGTCGTCGGAATCGTAGAAGCGGACAACTAAATGAACGAAGCGCATAATAAACCTTCACCCCCAGCTTGTGTAAAGCTCGGTCAAATGTGTTCATATATACCTTTTTATAGTTCATTATATTCTGTTGATCGCTGTAATCAGACTGCGCAAAAGTAAACAATTATTTTTTTCTTTTATGCAATATAATTGTAGATTTTTTATTTTATCTCCAACAAGCCAAATCCATCATTGCCAGACTGCTAATAAGACTCTTGAATCTTTAAAACGTTTAAAAAAACATTGTTTGAACAATAGACTTATAACGTCCTTAAAACAAATTGGTGTTAAACGCAATTGCATAATGCGGTTGTACTTTGTATAATCATAACAAATTTTGCCCCGTGATAAAACTGCTACAAGCTTGTAGCAGTTTTGCATCTGCTTCATAATAACCCTCGTTCCAAACAGTCAGCATCATCAATCTTTTGTCAGAATTCCATCTAATAACCTACCCAATTTTCTGAAGAACAAATAAATACTTAATTTTGTTCCAAATTTTAAAAACAACATGGTAGGTCCTAGCATTTTCTTCTTTGTCATATTTGTCATCCCTTACGTTTATTTTATGTACTGGTTAGTAAAGCAGGACAAGAAAAAGCATGTTTGGGGGATTGTCGTGGTGACGGTTATTGCTATCATCGGCTTCTTGGTATCTCAAACCGCCAGCAAGAATGCTGTGCGTAACTACAAGCAACACCAAATTGATTCAAGAGAAATCGAACAACAAGAGCATCAATAATCTTATCGAGCTTCACTTCTATGCCAGGCCGAATCGGACGCTGGCAAATAATATTACTTTAAACAATTTTTAAATTGAGGTACCCCCCTAAAGGGTCGCACCTTCCGATCTACTTGTCTAAGATTCTATCTTAGACAATTCTATTTTTGGCCGAGACTGCTTCGACATAGAACCCTTTTAAACCCAATACACCCCCCTATCACAACCGCTTCGAAAGGGCTATGATAGGGGGGTTTATTGGGTTTGACTAAGTATGAGTTTGTTTATGTCTTATACCTATTCGGTAATGCCTTCTAACTTCAGCAAAAACGAATAGTTTAAAGCGACATCTTTCAGATAGTCGAAGCGACCAGAAGCGCCGCCATGACCATAATCCATATCAGTCTTCAATAGGATCACATTATCGCCTTTCTTCACTTTGCGCAGCTTTGCAACCCATTTCGCGGGTTCGAAATACTGCACCTGTGAATCGTGCAAGCCTGTAGTCACTAGAAGATTTGGATATTCCTTGGCTTCTATATTTTCGTATGGAGAATAAGACTTCATATAATCATATGCCTCTTTGTTGTTCGGATTGCCCCATTCGTCATATTCGTTCGTCGTCAATGGAATCGTTTCATCCAACATCGTGTTCACCACATCAACGAATGGAACCTGAGCAATAACACCATTCCATAAGGTTGGAGCCATATTGATAATAGCGCCCATCAATAGTCCGCCGGCACTTCCGCCTTGTGCATACAAGTGTTCTTCGGAGGTATATTTTTGATTGATCAAGAATTGTCCGCAGTCGATAAAATCGGTGAACGTATTCTTTTTCTTCATCATCTTTCCGTCCTCATACCATTGACGTCCCATTTCTTCGCCACCGCGGATATGCGCTATAGCATAGATGAATCCACGGTCTAATAGCGAAAGACGTCCGGAGTTAAAGCTCGGATCCATCGACGCACCATACGATCCATAAGCATATAATAATAATGGCGCTTGCCCGTCCTTCTTCGTTCCTTTTTTATAGACAATGGAAATCGGAACCTGCACGCCGTCTTTAGCTTTCGCCATAATACGCTCTGTTACATATTGCCCTGCATCGTATCCGCCCAAAACTTCCTGCTGTTTCAACAAGGTTTTCTCCTTGGTCTTCATGTCATAATCGAAGGTTGACGAAGGAGTGACTAATGAAGTATAACCGTAACGAAGGACATCTGAATTATACTCGGCGTTTGTACTTGGATAAACGGTGTACGCGGCCTCGCCGAAGTCAAGGTAATGTTGCGAATTATCTTTTAAATTGCGGATAGCCAAATTCGTTAAGCCGTTCTTGCGTTCAGAAATCGCCAAATAATTAGCAAACTCGTCGATACCCTCGATCAATACATCCTCACGGTGCGGGATATACTCTTTCCAATTTTCTTTTCCCGGTTTGTCTAATGGAGCCTCCATAATCTTGAAGTTCTTCGCATTATCGTTTGTATGGATTAAGAAACGATCAGCAAGTGGCGTCACGTTGTATAATACATCTTTAATTCGCGGCTGGAAAACAGTAAAGTTTGCGGAAGGTTCATCTGCCTTGATAAAACGGGTTTCCGAACTCAAAGTACCACCCGAATAGATGAAAATGTATTTATCATCCTTCGATTTCCAAACACCAATGTAGTTGGTATTATCTTTTTCATCATAAACAACGACATCCGCACTGCTCGGCTGACCCAAGCTATGTCTCTTTATTTTTTCGCTCAATAATGTTACCGGATGTTTTGCGGTATAAAACAAGGTCTTGTTATCGGCCGCCCATACCGGATCTCCCGATGTCTGTGAAATTCTATCTTTCAATATTTCACCAGTCTCCAGGTTCTTCACATGGATAACATACTCTCTTCTCGAAACAGTATCCACACCATAAGCTACCATCTTATTGTCCGGACTCACTGCTATGCCCGATACCGAGTAATAAGGAAATCCTTCCGCCATATCATCTACATTTAAGATAACCTCCTCTGGCGCATCCAAACTGCCCTTCTTACGACAGTATTTATAATATTGCTTTCCTTCTTCGGTCTTGCGGTAGTAATAGTACCCATTCATCAAATAAGGAACAGACTCATCCGCTTCTTTAATACGATTTTTCATTTCCGTGAACAGCTTGCTCTGTAGCGCCTCTGTATCCTTCATCATCGTATCGGTATACGCATTCTCGGCCTCGAGGTAGGCTACGACCGCTGATGAATCAGCACCTTTCTTAAAATAATCGTTCAGCCAATAGTAAGGATCATCGACAGACTCGCCATGAATAACGCGCTGATGGGCTTTTTCTGCCGCAACAGGGGCGGTCGCATCCGGCCATTTTATGGCCTTTTTATTGCTGTTCTTATCTGTAGAACAAGAAGATATCATAGTTGCTAAAATTAAACTTATTATCAATTTATTGCTCATATCTAGTAAATGGTTTGTTTTGCAACGATAAAAATACTCAAAATTAGCCGCTTTTTAGATTTATTAACAATTCGCAAGCGGCGAATAAATTATATTTGCTAAAACATAAATTTTGAAACATGCATAAAACAAATAAACTATTATGCTACTTAGCGTTCGGACTTTTGCCGACATTGGGATTTGCTCAAGAAAAACAAGATAAAGACGCGCCTCCAGCAAACTGGTATAATCTAGATTTCCAGAAAGATGGGGTAATGGGAATTAGTACAGAGAAAGCTTATGAACTATTGAAAGGCCGTAAATCGACGCCTGTAGTCGTAGCGGTATTGGATAGCGGTGTCGATATCAAACATGAGGATTTAAAGGATGTGCTATGGACCAATCCAAAAGAAATCCCTGGTAATGGCAAAGACGATGACGGCAATGGTTATATAGACGATGTTCACGGATGGAACTTTTTGGGAAATGCGAAGGGTGAAAACGTAACATACGATAATTTAGAGGTTACTCGCTTGATTCGCCTTTACGAACCTAAATATATCTCTGTTCTTCCAACTACGCCTCTGTCTGAAAAGGAACGTAGAGAGTTTGTCGCTTATCAGAAAATGATCACCGATTATACTTCCAAAATGGATGAGGCACAATTCGGAAACTTGAACTATGGCCGTTTGAAGCAGGAGTTCGATGGAATGATCAAAGGATTGAACAAAGAGCCTAAGGATATTACAAAAGCAGATTTAGATGCTTTCCAAGCAACTTCTGACCGTCAGAAAATGGCGATCCGCATTGCGAAAAAGGAACTTGACAAAACTACATTCGATAAGTTTTACGAAGATCTGAAAGAAGGTGCTACCTATTTTTCTAATCAAGTAGAGTATCATTTAAATAAGGAATACGATTCTAGACATATCGTTGGTGATAATTATGAGGATGCTACAGAACGTCATTATGGGAATAATGATGTAACTGGTCCAGATGCGGAGCACGGAACGCACGTAGCAGGTATTATTGGTGCGAAGCGCGATAATAAGCTTGGTGTGAACGGTGTGGCAAACAATGTACAGATCATGACCGTTAGAAATGTCCCTGATGGTGATGAGCGCGATAAGGATGTAGCGAACGCTATTCGTTATGCTGTAGATAATGGTGCTCGCGTAATCAATATGAGCTTCGGTAAAGGCTATGTGTATAACAAGAAAACGGTAGATGACGCTATCAAATATGCGGAATCGAAAGACGTTTTATTAGTACATGCTGCAGGTAATGATTCGAAGGACAATGATGTCGTAAAGAACTACCCGATGAAATATTTCACAGACAGTCTTGATGCTGTGGTCGGTGAAGCGAAGAACTGGATCACTGTTGGTGCTACAGGTTGGAAAGTAGACGGCGACTTATTAGCTGAATTCTCTAACTATGGTTACCGCAGTGTAGATGTATTTGCTCCTGGGGTAAAGATCAACTCTACCGTACCAGGTTCGAAATACAAAGACCAACAAGGGACCAGTATGGCATCGCCAGTTGTGGCAGGTTTGGCAGCATTGATCCGCTCCTACTACCCTGACTTGACAGCAGCACAAGTGAAAGACGTGATTTTAAAGAGCGTAACGAAAGTGGATCAGAAAGTTAAGATCAAAGGCGAGTCTGGTTCGAAGCGTGTTTATTTAGATGAAATCAGCATAAGCGGCGGTATTGTGAATGCATACAAGGCGGTCGTAGAAGCTAACAAACTGTCTTCAAAGAAAAAGTAAAAAAATGTTAAATTTTTCACAATAATACTTTGTATCTTCCGTTTAGATAATAAACATAAATCAAGATGCTTATGGTGGAAAATTCTACTCCTGTAAAAGATGTAAATTACGAAGGTCTTGGTACAGACTTACATGAAGATACTCAACTAGAGGTTTTCGCTGAAAAGATCAAAAACTGCATTCAACAGATTGCAAAAGATCCAAACGAAAAGACGATAGAAAACATCCTCAACTACTCAAAGACATTTCGTAAATTATAAGACAAAGCCGTTCTAGAAAGAGCGGCTTTGTTCGTATTAGATTTTAGAAATTAGATTTTAGATATTAGAGCATAACGGTCTAAATAATTGAGTCTACTTACTATTGTCAATTAAGTGGCGTCCTACGCATCTAATGTCTAATGTCTATCATCTAATATCTAATTCAGATCGATATTCCCAATAATCTCTTTCAATTGAAGTTCTGAGAGCTTGGCTTGCAGTTTTGCGGTGTTGAAACGGGATACGGCGTTGATGAAGTTCTCTTGGGCGTCGCGGAATTCGACGGCGGAGATGGAGCCTATCTTATATTTCTCTAGGGTTATGTTTAAGTTCTGGCGTGCAATATCTTCATTCGTCTCTTCGAGGCGAGCTAAGGATAGGTTCGTTTGATAAGTTTGGAATGCTGTTGCGATGGCTGTGTTGATGGTCAGATTCTGTTGTTCGATCAATAGGTCGGCGCTTTCAATCTGGATCTTTGCGACACGCTCATTGCGACGTTGGTTAAAGCCATCGAAGATATTCACGGAGGCTGTAACACCATAATTTAATCCACGCGAATTGGATTGGGAAACGAATCCTAAGCTGGATTCAGTCTCGGAGAAGTTATAGCCGGTATTGAGTCGAACCGTTGGATAGCGTGCGGCTTTCACTCTTTTTAGTTCGAGCTCGGCCATCCTTCTGTTGATCGCGATAAGCTGCAGGTCGGGATTGTGCTGCTTAGCTTTCTGCATCAGTTCATCTAGAATCAAGGTATCGTCGTATTCAACATCGCGTTCAACATCAAATTCTATACTGAGGTCGCGTGCCATTAGGCTGTTTAAGGTAATCTTCAAGTTTTTTACAACATCTGCCTGCCGCAATCGAGTAGACTCGTCCTCATTTAAATTCACCTGCACATTCAGAACTTCCAAGCGGGATGCCTTTCCAATGGAGAACCTGTTCTCTGCAGTCTGCAACCTTTCTTTCGAGATAATGATGCTGGAGTCTATTGCTTGCAGGAGGTTGTTCTGCTCGACAATCGTGAAATAGGTTGATATAACTTCCGACACCTTATTCAATACCGTTCGCTTCAGTTCGACTTCGCCAAGCTTTTGATTTTCCTTTAAGATATCATAGCGCGAGAACATGCCTAGACCGTCAAAGATGGTCCAACCAATGCTAACGCCATAGTTCATGCTATTGTTCTTGGCATTCCTTAAGGAGCGTTCCTCTCCTGACGCTTGGGTCTGCGTGGAGTTTTGAAGATTGTTGTTTTGAGAGAAATTTCCCGTAACAGTCGGCAACATCCCGGCATTGCCGTAAGTCACATTCTCTTGCGCAACGCGTAGATCGTTCTGCGACAGCTTGATTTCAAAGTTGTTCTCTAACGCAGTTTCCACTGCTTCCCTGACCGTCAATAGTCCTTGCGCTCGAGAAATCGACACAAAGCACACAATAAAGGATATGACAGCAACTATTCTCATGTTATTATTCTTCAATATTTTCAAATTCTGGATGTGGCTTCTTATCTCTGGATAGCATCAGGTAGAATGCCGGGATAACGAACAAAGTTAACACTAGGGAGAACATCGTTCCGCCAACAATTACGACCCCCATACCCATACGGCTGGTCGATGCGGCGCCTAAAGACAGCGCAATCGGCAATGCGCCTAACGCAATTGCTAAAGAGGTCATTAGGATAGGTCTTAAGCGTGATTCCGAAGCGACCACGACCGCTTCGTATTTTTTATAGCCTTGTTCTCGTAATTGATTGGCAAATTCAACAATCAGGATACCGTTCTTCGTCACAAGCCCGATCAACATAATGGTTCCGATCTGACTAAAGATGTTCCAGGACTGTCCGAATAGCCATAAAGAAAACATCGCTCCTGCCACCGCCATCGGCACGGTGATCAAGATGATAATTGGATCGATGAAGCTCTCGAACTGCGCTGCTAGGATTAGAAAGATCAGTAACACTGCTAACCCGAATGCGAACATCGTATTCGATCCACTCTCTACAAAATCTCGCGATTCACCGCCTAAGTCGGTGGTAAAGGTTTCGTCCAATACTTTTTCTTTAACCCGTTCCATCGCATCAATACCGTCACCCATGCTTCGTCCCGGCGCGAGACCAGCAGACACCGTCGCCGACATATAACGGTTGTTATGGTAAAGTTGTGGCGGACTGCTGCGCTCTTCTAGCTCAACGATATTATCCAACTGTATCAGCTCGCCGCGATTGTTCTTAACGAAAATAGCAGCCAAATCCATTGGTGTAGCACGATCAGCACGGTCAAACTGTCCCATCACCTGATATTGCTTACCATTCATCATGAAGTAGCCAAAGCGCTGTCCAGCTAAAGACATCTGCAAGGTTTGTGCAACGTCCAAGACCGACACACCAAGTGTCTGTGCTTTTTCACGATCAATCGATACATATACCTCCGGCTTATTGAATTTCAAGTTCACATCGGTCATCGAGAAAGTATTCTCTTTCGACAATTCTTCCATAAATTCCGGAATCTTCTCTTCCAGTTTTTGGAAGTTAGGTGCTTGGATGATGTACTGTATTGGCAAACCTCCACGTCGGTTGACTGAGATGGTCGGTTGCTGCGAAACAGCGACACGTCCTTCTGAATAGCCCCGTGTTAATCGGGATAGGTCGTCAGCGATCTCCGCTTGGCTTCGCTCGCGTTCGTCCGGCTGCACTAATCCCAACCTCACAAATCCTGAGTTGGAAGAAGCAGATCCGAAGCCTGGAGAAGTAATCACCAAGCTTACCTTCTTCTCAGGTACCGAATCATTGATCAACATGGTCAGATCGGTCATGAAACGATCCATATAGTCATACGAGACACCCTCTGGTGCTGTGACTCTTAAACTGATATAACTTCTATCATCATAAGGAGCGGTTTCTTTCGGTAAGAGTTGGTAAAACAAGTAGATCAATGCGAAACAGCCGATAATAGTGGCAAAACTTAGCCATCTATGGTTTAGAAAGCCTTTTAACGCGCCGGCATATTCGGTATTCATCATTTCGAAGTACTTCTCTGTCCGCGTATAGAATTTAGATTTCTTTTGCTCACCGCCTTTCATCAGGTAAGCATTCAGCATCGGGGTCAAGGTCAATGATACGAAAGCCGATATGAGGACGGCCGCCCCGATGACGACCCCAAACTCTCGAAACAACCGCCCTACGAAGCCTTCTAAGAAGATAACAGGTAGGAATACGGCCGCTAGGGTGATGGAGATCGAAATAACGGCAAAGAAGATCTCATTGGATCCTTTGATCGCTGCCTGTATTGGCGACATCCCTTCTTCTACCTTTTTGAAGATGTTTTCCGTGACGACAATACCGTCGTCCACCACCAGACCCGTTGCGAGTACAATGGCCAACAAAGTCAATACGTTGATGGAGAACCCACATAAATACATGATAAAGAATGTAGCTATTAGGGATACGGGAATATCAATCAAAGGCCTGAAGGCAATCGACCAATTACGGAAGAAGATGTAGATAATCAATACTACTAATACAATAGCGATCAAGAGCGTTTCTACTACTTCCAAAACGGCTTTCTTCACGAAGAGCGTATTATCGATAGCAATATTGAGTTCGAAGCCTTCCGGCAATTCGTTCTGCAGTTTATCGTATTCTTTATAGAATTGTTCGGCAATCTCTAGATAGTTGGTTCCTGGCTGTGGTATAATGGCTAAACTCACCATCGGGTATCCGGAATCCGACATCTTTGTTTCGAAATTCTCAGCTTCTAAAGCAGCATTCCCCACATCGCCTAATTTAACCACACGGTTATTGTCTGCGCGGATGATGATATTATTAAACTCCTCTTCGGAAGCAAGGTTACCAATAGTTTTAATGGCAAGCTCGGTATTAGCTCCTGTAAGTTTACCGGATGGCAACTCGACATTCTGTGTATTCAATGCTGCACGAACATCCAATACGGTCAATCCGTAAGAAGCAAGCTTATTCGGGTCTATCCATAGACGCATCGCATATTTACGCTGTCCCCATATCTGGACAGAACTTACGCCCGGTATAGTTTGCAGACGTTGGGCTATAACATTCTCAGCATAATCTGATAGTTCAAGTACATTCCGTGTTGCACTTTGCATGGTCATGGTGATGATCGGCTCAGAGTCGGCATCAGCTTTGGACACGACCGGTGCAGCATCAATATCCTGAGGTAGATTTCGCTGCGCTTGAGATACTTTATCACGAACATCATTGGCAGCTTCCTCTAGGTTCTTCCCTAAATTGAATTCTATGGTGATATTACTAGAACCTTGATTGGAAGAGGAAGAGATATTACGGATACCATCAATGGAGTTAATCGACTTTTCTAAAGGTTCGGTAATCTGCGATTCGATGATATCAGCATTGGCTCCGGCATAGCTCGTACGGACTGAAATCTGCGCAGGATCAATGGACGGGTATTCCCGGACCCCCAAAAAGGTGTAGCCGATGATTCCAAACAGGATCAGCACGAGATTCATGACGATGGCCAGAACGGGCCTTTTGATACTTATGGTAGATAAACTCATTTTTCCTTTCTTATCGCAGCGTCACTTGTACAGGTGTTCCATTCCTAAGCGCCATAACTCCAGAAGTCAATACAGTATCACCAGGATTAAGTCCTGATATAATCAGGATATCTGCGTCTGTTCTTGCGCCGGTTTCAACCAAAACCTCCGTCGCTAAACCATTCTTCATCACGAAGATTTTCTTTCCATTCTGAATAGGTATTAAGGCTTCGGCTGGAACTAGTAACCCGTTATCAATAGTTTCTAAAGGAAAGACGATATTGGCGAAAGTACCAGGTATAAGTTGATTTCCAGTATTCGTAGAAATGGCTTTCACCAATAGTGTTCTAGTATTCGCTTCTACTGAAGGTTCCGTAGCATAAATCTTAGCGGAAAAATCACCTTCAACACCTTGAACATCAAATTTAATCTGACTTCCAACGCGTACTTTATTGGCATATTTCTCAGGAATGGAAAAGGATACCTTGAGGCGATTCATATTGACAAGCTTTGCAATACTAGTCGCTGGGGTAATATAACTTCCTTTGGAGATATTACGTAAGCCGATAGTTCCGGAAAAAGGAGCACGAATAACTGTTTTGCTCAACTGAGCTTGGATGAGTTGGATTTGAGATTGAGCAGTACGAAAATCAGCACTCGCGATATCGTATTCCTCCTGACTGATTGCTTCCTTTTCGAGAAGAAGCTTTGCCCGGCGCTCATTCTCTGCGGCAAGGTTATTCCTCGTTCTTGCTTGTGCAAGCTGAGCTTGTAGCTCCGCATCATTTAACGTAATCAACACCTGTCCGTTGCCCACACGCCCACCTTCCGAAAAATTAATGGACTCCACAATACCGGAGATTTCTGTATGCAATTCGATCTGTTCGTCCGCTTCAATCGAGCCCGATAGCGTTAAAAAGTCCGAGAAAGTTTGTCCTTGAATTACTTTTCCATATACCTTAGCAGCGGATCGCCCCCCGCCTCTTGGACCGGCATTCTTGGCGTCTTTTTCTTTATTACTGCTAATCCGGTAGAAAATCATACCCCCTAGTACAGCCAGAGCTACCAGAACAATAATCAGTGTTTTCTTTTTCATAAGTCTTGGAAAATAATTTCCGTACGATTAAGTTGAGTCGTTATAACAATCAGTAAATTAGGAAAAAAAGGCGATACGCTTATGTAATAATGTTATTATAGTGCTTTCACGCTTAAAAGTGAAAAACACAAGATCCAATAAAATAAGGCTCTTATAAAACAAAATAGGTCGATATATAAATACCGACCTTTCTTTAAATATATGTTATATACTTAATTGTTGCAATACGCAATAATCTCTGGAGCAAGCCTAGTTTGCACCGCACTCTTGATAATATAACTCATCGCTCCCTTCTCAATGCACTCCTCCTTTACCTCCGGACTTTCAACATCCGAAACCATGATAATTGAACTAGTAGGAAATAAGTCTTGTAGAATAGGAATCCCGGTGACACCATCAATATCAGGCATCATGATGTCTAAAAGAATCACATCCAATTCTTCATGATATTGTTTATTATCTTCTATACCCACTAACGTTTCAGCTTCAAACAATATATTAAACTTGTAATCAGGAACAGAGCGCAGAATCATCTTCAGCAATTCACGATAAATAGAACTGTCGTCTATTAGAGCAACATTAATTGATTTCATAGATAGCTAGTATAAGTAGGATGGGATTTACTAAACATAGTAGTCGGTATGGGATGATTTCTCATTTTACCGCTTATCCCGAAGCAATATACGAATTTTGTAAACAATTATCTACAAAACCAATAATTTCTTAATAATTTCTCTCCTTACATTATTAAAATAAAATTATCGAAGTCGTTTAAAGGAGATAATAGTTATCAGATATAAGACATTAGAGCATGGCTTCTCTGGATATCTTTAATAGACATTAGATATTAGACATGCTTTCTGAACCTTTGGTTTAAACAGA